>NZ_KI912148.1:0-242160 GCF_000517105.1 Fischerella sp. PCC 9605
TAGACTTATTCACCGAATGGTATCCAAAAGCCAAGCTGCATAGGTTGATTCAAGCTAGTCAAACTACCAAAGACGGCATCATGATCTACACTAACGATGAAAAGTGGATACCTTTTTCAGAGATGTTATCCCAGTATCCACTTGAAACGTTGTATAAATCGTCAACAGCGTAAAATATTTACTATATAAACGTTGTAGACGTTGTAAACGACATAAGCGCGGATGAAGGCGACACGGGCAACTTTAGTTGCTGTGGTGCTTTTGAGGACTTGGAAGTTTCTTAATATAATAGCGAGGTTTTGATAGTCAGGGGAGTGTCAATCGCTCTAAACTTCCCGAACACTTTAATTGTGCTAAGGTGGCGTTGCCAGTACAAAATAGTACTGTGGTGATCTCAGAAATTAACACTTTCCCCAAGTCGTAAACAGCAGCTTCTGAAGAGGCAGCCGCTTGCAAAAATGGCATTGCTAAACCAGCTATATCTGCTCCTAGTGCCAGGGCTTTTGCTGCATCCAGCCCATGACGCAACCCTCCTGAAGCAATCAAAGGTATTTCTGGTGCAACAGCACGAATGCTGGTTATACAATCTGCTGTTGGCAAACCCCAATCTGCAAAAGTTCTACCCAAGCGCCGCTGTAAAGGACTTTCTGCCCGTTCGCTTTCTACCTTTGCCCAAGACGTACCACCAGCACCCGCCACATCAATCGCCCTCACTCCAGCAGCAACAAGTTTCTCTGCCATTGCCGCTGAGATACCATTGCCTACTTCTTTAGCAATTACTGGTACGGGTAGTGACTTGCATAAAATAGCTATTTTTTCAAGTAATCCCCGAAAATTTGTATCGCCTCGGGGTTGAATGCACTCTTGCAGTGGGTTGAGATGCAAAATCAAAGCATCAGCCTCAAGGATGTCAACGACTCGCAAACATTCATCTAAGCCGTAGTCGTAGTTGAGTTGAACAGCGCCCAGGTTGGCAAATAGAAGAACGTCAGGAGCGTATTTACGGACGGCGAAAGTATCAGCAACAGAAGGTTTCTCCACTGCTACGCGCTGGGAACCAACGCCCATCGCAATTTTATAGTGTTGAGCAGCTTCCGCCAGACGACGGTTAATTATACCTGCTTCTTGGGTTCCCCCAGTCATGGAAGAAATCAGCAGTGGGGCGAGGAGACGCTTTCCCAAAAAGGTAGTACTAATGTCAATTTCATCGCGATCGAGTTCGGGTAAGCAACAATGGATGAAACGATAGGATTCCAGTCCATTGGTAGTTTGTTGGAATTGCACATCTTCTTCTAAGCAGATGCGAATGTGGTCGGCTTTGCGAGTTTGGGTAGTGGCTGATTGGGTAATGGGCGTGTTCACAGGTAGGTGTTATTCCAAACAGTTGCAACTTCTATTGTGTCAGTTTCACACAAGATTTCTTACTTAATCAGATATTTTTAACGTAAAACGCTAGCAAAGTTAAGCATCTGCTAATTCTGATAAAATAGGGTCTCTTTTAGAAAGTGAAATAATCCAATCCAAAATTGCCTGGTTAATTATATCTGGGGATTCATCGTGGGGACAATGCCCGACATTTTCTAGATTCAACAGTTGCAAATTTCCGTTATACCGAGCAAATTCACGAGCAAGCGCAGGGGGAACAAACCTGTCTTTTTGCCCCCAAATTAAGAGCATAGGAATTGTTAAAGTAGGCAATAAAGACTTAACACTCAATCCAAAATTGGGGCTGATTGTAGCTTTAAACAAAGCACTAAAAGCACGGGCTGAACCCCGATCTTGAGGAGGGCCAGCTAGTATTTCTATTAGTTCGTCTGTAATAGCCTCTGGGTTAGCGTAAGCAATCGCAGCCCAGCGACGCAAAAACTTTGGTCGGCGAATGAAGTAAAATAGGGGTTTGAGCACCAATGGCGAAGCCACGATATTTTTAATGGTGGCAACGACAGGATGCAGAAAAGCAGGTATAGCCTCTTGTTCTAATGAGGGATCTGGCAAACTCATCATCACTACACCTTGCACCATTTCTGGATGGATTGCGGCGGCAGCTAAGGAAATCAGCGAACCAGTAGAATTACCTACTAAAATCACAGGTTGACGAATAAATGTTTTCCAAAAGTCGTAAACCTGTTCTACCCAAAGCTGGATGCTGTAATTAACGCAAGCTTTTTCTGAAGCCCCAAAACCCAACATATCAAGGGCGTAGACTGTGTGCTGTTCCCCCAATACTTCTAAATTGTGTCGCCAATGTCCAATAGAAGCACCAAACCCGTGTAGCAAAATCAGGGGTGTTGTCTGTTGGTGATTTTGGATCGGACGAATGTAAGTGTAGCGAGTTTGCCAACCCCGCCAAACCCAGTCTCGTTGATTGCCTACTCGTTGTTGCCAGTGAACCGCGCCGTTCAATTTTGCCTCCTGATTTATATTCCTAATTTCTAGCTTAATCGCTATTTTTGAGAAAATAAGGCAAAAGGGAGGAGGCAGTCCCTATGAAACAAGTTTCACCGCCAGGTATGAAAAAGTAGCGATTTGAAACGCAGAGGGACGCGGAGTAGACGCAGAGGGGCGCAGAGTCTTTGTGCAAACATTTCGCTATGAACTTACGAAATTTTGTACTTAGGGGCGATCGCGTTCAAAAGTCTGAATCAAAAGTTTCAATCCCTAATAGGGATTAAGTGAAATTTCAACTTACCTTGACATTAGTACTAAATTGGGATTGCGTGTTTCAATCCCTAATAGGGATTAAGTGAAATTTCAACACATTCGGGTTTTTTGCTGCTAAGTGCTTAAGAATAGTTTCAATCCCTAATAGGGATTAAGTGAAATTTCAACAAGCGTCATCGGTCATTAGTCAAGCAAGACTAATGTTTCAATCCCTAATAGGGATTAAGTGAAATTTCAACTCACCGTGGCTTTAGCCCAGTGAGGATGTCAACCAAAAGTTTCAATCCCTAATAGGGATTAAGTGAAATTTCAACCCGTGTTGTTAGTGCCTCGACCACTAAGGCATTTGTTTCAATCCCTAATAGGGATTAAGTGAAATTTCAACATTAGGGTCTACGGTGCCTACTGGGTAGAAGAAGGGTTTCAATCCCTAATAGGGATTAAGTGAAATTTCAACTCTGCTACATCCCCTCTAGAGGTCTTGGCTACTGTAGCCGTTTCAATCCCTAATAGGGATTAAGTGAAATTTCAACATATTTAAGTTTCCTGATGGAGGAGTTAATAGTATGTTTCAATCCCTAATAGGGATTAAGTGAAATTTCAACTATGGAATTACATTAACTATTCTTTATGAGGATAAGTTTCAATCCCTAATAGGGATTAAGTGAAATTTCAACTCAACCCCTCCTGCGGCACCCAAGGGTGCTCTGGAATCTGTTAGGCGTTTCAATCCCTAATAGGGATTAAGTGAAATTTCAACCCCTTCGGCTGCATCGCTGTATTGTCCGCAAATTGCGCCGTTTCAATCCCTAATAGGGATTAAGTGAAATTTCAACTCTATATTTGCTTTCATTTATCCAATAATGTTTTGTTTCAATCCCTAATAGGGATTAAGTGAAATTTCAACCCAAAGATTATCTGCACATCGTCCAGTGACGGGTTTCAATCCCTAATAGGGATTAAGTGAAATTTCAACGATGCCATCATGTCTACGCATAGGGCTAGGATGAGTTTCAATCCCTAATAGGGATTAAGTGAAATTTCAACTCTATTCACCTTACCTCCCCTTAAGGATATCCAGTAGTTTCAATCCCTAATAGGGATTAAGTGAAATTTCAACTCCCATAGGAAACCCCATTAGTGTAGTACACGTAGGTTTCAATCCCTAATAGGGATTAAGTGAAATTTCAACGCTAGGGGGGATTTATGGTCAGCTGCCCTGTCCATGTTTCAATCCCTAATAGGGATTAAGTGAAATTTCAACGCCTCGTAGACTAGGTTCTCCGTGGTAGTCCATAGTTTCAATCCCTAATAGGGATTAAGTGAAATTTCAACATCCCTAGCTTTTATTGTTAGCGCGCCGGCTTGCTCAGAGTTTCAATCCCTAATAGGGATTAAGTGAAATTTCAACCTTGCCCATCTTGCCGGGTTCGGTTTTGAAGCCCCCGGGTTTCAATCCCTAATAGGGATTAAGTGAAATTTCAACAGGCCTGACGTGAAGCGGGAATGGAGGGGGGCCTGGTTTCAATCCCTAATAGGGATTAAGTGAAATTTCAACATTAATGCTTTTTCTTAATTCAGTGTACTCAGCGTGTTTCAATCCCTAATAGGGATTAAGTGAAATTTCAACAATTGCACTAATGGAGTATTAAGGCTGGAGTGGGTTTCAATCCCTAATAGGGATTAAGTGAAATTTCAACACAGGTGTAGATCAAGATATATACGAAGTTAAGTGTTTCAATCCCTAATAGGGATTAAGTGAAATTTCAACAGTAGTAGTATATGGTTCACCTATTACACCACATTTGTTTCAATCCCTAATAGGGATTAAGTGAAATTTCAACAGTATAGTGCAATAGTGATAAAAGTAATAGATGGAGTTTCAATCCCTAATAGGGATTAAGTGAAATTTCAACCTTTCATCCAGGAATCCCCACTAGGATGAATAGCAGTTTCAATCCCTAATAGGGATTAAGTGAAATTTCAACTTTTCTATAATTATATTTGTTATTTCTGTACGATAGTTTCAATCCCTAATAGGGATTAAGTGAAATTTCAACGGGGCTTTGGAATTCTCGCCGCTGTTAACAATGGATTGGGTTTCAATCCCTAATAGGGATTAAGTGAAATTTCAACCAACCCCGTTCCCCGCCCGTGAGAAATCCAGGTTGTTTCAATCCCTAATAGGGATTAAGTGAAATTTCAACACGGCAGGATAGTAAAGGGCAGTATAGTAAAAAAGCTGTTTCAATCCCTAATAGGGATTAAGTGAAATTTCAACCACTTCTGAGTCTTGGGTTGCCAGACTTGCCAAGGTTTCAATCCCTAATAGGGATTAAGTGAAATTTCAACGATCCCCCCAGTCCACCCCCATGACTACTAAATCGGTTTCAATCCCTAATAGGGATTAAGTGAAATTTCAACAGCGGAACGTAATACCTTTACTAGCCCTAAAGGGCAGTTTCAATCCCTAATAGGGATTAAGTGAAATTTCAACTTGTCCCCTCGCGCATGTCTGCGGTTATTTGGGGTTTCAATCCCTAATAGGGATTAAGTGAAATTTCAACTTTCCTTGGCAGGATAGCGGTTAGCCAGGATTTTGTTTCAATCCCTAATAGGGATTAAGTGAAATTTCAACTGCCGTTCGTGCCACTCAGGAGAAAGTGCGTGTTGTTTCAATCCCTAATAGGGATTAAGTGAAATTTCAACCATCTAAGGCTTTTGGATGCCCCCACAACCTAGCTTGTTTCAATCCCTAATAGGGATTAAGTGAAATTTCAACCCTTCTGTTCTGCCTCGCTCCAGCAATCCCCGCCGTTTCAATCCCTAATAGGGATTAAGTGAAATTTCAACCCATCTTGAAAGCATCCTCGACATCACCCAGCATGTTTCAATCCCTAATAGGGATTAAGTGAAATTTCAACTATCTAAACTTGGCTACAATCCCTCACGTTCTTGGTTTCAATCCCTAATAGGGATTAAGTGAAATTTCAACTGCGGTAGCCCGAAAGCCAACACATATTCGATTTTCAAGGTTCGTTAGCGCGGATGGGTCAATCATAGCATGAGAAATTAGGATTGTCTAGGGTGAAAATGGCTGAAACCCAGTCCAGACAAGGTGCGCGGATGGGTGAGGTAGTGCGATCGCCCTCAACCCTTGTACCAAAAACAATTCAGCCATTTTTCCCAAAGCTTGTTTGCCAACACCTACCCATCCGCGCATTCAGCAAAGAAAATTGTGTTGTCGCGAGGCTGTTCACCACCGATACGTTCAACTTTACCAAAACAGCAAGCGCAGAGAAAGTAAAAGCGGATGCTATCAGTATCAGGTTGAATCAACTTGTTCAAGCGCGATCGCAATTTTGCATACTGCGTGTCGCTAAGCTGGCACTCAAACACACTGTACTGCACCCATTGCCCGTAGGACTTGAGGATGTTATGAATCTTTGTACGGCGTTTATCCTCAGAGATATCATAGGATACAACAACATTCATCGCTCAATTCCACCTTTTCTACTTCAAAACCAATGGTGGATATTTCTCGCTTTCGCCCATTAAGTATTTAGCCAGTAATCGGGCTTGCAGTTCAAATGCTTCTTGGTAAGTACATTTGCGTCCCAGCACAGGATGCTTGAATTCAGATTGCTTCTTCTGTGCATATAAGCGCAGGAATGTTTTTCGTCCTTCGTTGGTGAGGGAAACTGCACCGCTTAAGGGCTCCGTGACAAAATCAGCAGGTGTCAATAACAGCTTATTTAATGTAGATAAGACTATTGCATCCACCACCAAGGGACGAAATTCTTCCATTAAATCCAATGCTAGTGATGGTCTACCGTAGCGATCGCAGTGCAGGTATCCTAAATATGGGTCAAACCCGACAACATTAACTGCACCTTGAACATCATGACGTAGCAACGCATAACCAAAGCTGAGTAAAGAATTCACCGGATCGGTTGGTGGACGGCGAACACGGTTGGTAAACTTAAATTCGGTGTTCCGAATCATTTGATCGAAACAGCCAAAATAAGCTGCACTACCTGCACCCTCCAATCCGCGTAAAGAATTTATACTTTGAGTCGTATCAATTGGTGCAATTACTTGTTCCAAGCGCTGGATAGAAGCAGATAAATCTAAGTCTGTAGATTCGCGTTGGCGACGGTTGAGGATGTTGCGGTAGTTTTTCAGTTTACCGCGTACAAACCCTTGGACAGCATGAATTGCTTGATTTGATTCGCCTGCTGCTTGCCATTGTGCCTTACGCACAAAAATATTTTTGGTCACTTCTGGTTCTAAACGTCCTAAATAACGACCTGTTTCAGTCAGAAATGTCAGCGGAATTTGACGTTCTAATAATTCATTGACGACAGCTGGTGAAACCGTAGCGCGTCCTAACACTACGACACCATCAATTTTAATTAATGGCACATCTAAAATTGTTTTTTTATCAAATTTGACGTTGAGTCGTTCATCAACTTTGCCGATAAAAGCATCTTCTTGAGTAATATAAACTGTGCCCATAATTGTATTGAAAATTAATTAATTGGCTTCTTGATAACGTCCTACTTTGTCCGCAGCTTGAGGCAAACATCGTAGATAAAGACTACAACCATCGCAACGCTTAGTTTTGAATGCTTTTGGCATAGCACCTGTAAATAGCAAAGCTTGAACTGCTGCGATAGTATGAACTGTGCTTTGGCGCAGTTCATCAGTAATTTCTACTAATTGGCGTTGATGCGAGTGCGCGTAATAGATATAACCGAGAGGAATTTTTTTCCCAGTCATTTCTTCCAAACACAACGCTTGGGCGCAAACTTGTAGTTCATCGTTATCCCACTCGCCTTTACGTCCCCGCTTGTATTCGACGGGATACCACTCACCATTTTCTGCTTCAATTAAATCAGCTTTACCTATAAGTTTGTATTGATCTGATTTCAGCCAAATCGCTCTAATTTGCCAGATATCTTCGCGGTGTCCTTGTCCTAGAGTATGGACGCGATCGTGTAAACTTGTACCTTCAATTGTGTATTGATTATCGATGAATTCGCCTGCACAAATCATCCGCCAGCAGCGATGCGGACAATAGGCATATTGATTGAGTGCAGCGATCGGAATATATTCTGTATCATTCATATAACTACTAACCACTAACCACTAACTATTTATCCTGCGTGTCATACCCATACCCATCGTTGTTTTGCGTCCAACTCCGGTATACAAGGCAAAGTTAGCAAGAGTATTTATTTGCTTAATCGCGATTGGTTCTACATTACCGAGAATCCGATAGCTAATTTCACCAACACAACCGATAAATTTGCTTTCATAGTTACTAACAACTTCTGTGTGAATGTTAAAAAAACTTGGATAAATTGCATCGATGGGGATGTTGGTAAATTCAATCCCACTATATTTGTTCCAGCGATTGAGAAGACTGTTGAAAACACATTCTCGAATTGGCATAACGGTATCGTAGCCACCTTGACGGAAGGCTACAGGCGTGGCAAAGGTGAATTGAAGAGTGCGATCGCTCTGGTTTGCTTGCTCATATAATTGCTCATAGGTACAAGCATTTGCCCAAGGTTGCGTTGATTGGGGAGTGCCAAGAATACTTGTGATGTACAAATCCGCAGAACCCAAATGCCAAGGACGTTCGGGATTGATATTCAGCCAAAGTGGAGTCAGTTGGCTAAAGAGAGTGTCGTCTAATAGAGAGATGCGCCACCAACAGGGAGTACCCGGTGGAATAGGTTTTTCGTGTTGCCATTGTAAAGTGTAATTTTTTTGGCTTGAATGTCCTCGCTTGCCACTACCATTACTTGTGTAAGTCGATGGCACCTGTAAAGGAGACAGAGTAAAAGCTTTATCTGCGGTGGAGTGGTGGAGTAAGTCACCCAAAGTTCTATCTACCGAACTGACAAGATTTAAAAACAGTGCGTGGTAATGTCTGCCGGTAAGATAATTAGGATAGATGGGAGAGTGGGGAATGAGATTGAGAACTAAACTATGCGGCATGAGATGCTTTTAGATTGGATAAAATCACTTAAAGATATACCAACGCCAGCGAACTCGCAATTTGATGCTGCAACATCAAGCAGGTTTTAGTGCAGAGTTGCTGGCGCAAGCATCAGCGAAGAAAAGAAAACGTACTTCGGATTTTGAGAAGTGATTAACCTCGAAAATAGTATGCCATCCGCACGGGAATTTTTAGTTCTTTGATATCGTCAAAGTAGTAATATTGCCCTCGCATTTGGACATTTTGAATGAGACTAACTGGAGGCATATTTACCACATCATAGCTAATCACTTGATTAGTGAACATGACATCCAAAGGATTTAAAGGATGAGTGCAAGTGAATACACCTTCAGCGATCTTAGGTTTTAGTAATTGTTCAACCGTCACCTCAGCTTTACTCATCCATTTGCCCAAGCGAATCCATTTTGGCAATTTCAGTTCTTTTTGGGAGATGACAAAGAACTCAAATTGACTTTCCGGTGCAATTTCTTTTGCTCTACCAAAACTAGGGATATTTTTCTGGGTTTTTTCCATCTCAACATGATAGTTATTATTCGCATACTTCCAAGTATTGAGAATGGCAGTATGATTGAGAGAACGTGCTGGAGTGACGTAGATTCCTTGGTGATTTAGTGGTGTTAAATGCTCCTCATATTTGGGAACTTGTTCTGGGCAAAAGTAGCGGTAGGAGTCTTGTTCAGAAACTGTGGTGGAGTAAATTTCACTATCTACTAATCCGAGTGCGTAACAGAGGGCATAATTGTGAATTACTGGTTCTGTTTCGTATAATCTTCCTATTTCGCGAGTGGCATGATACAAACTATCATGTAATTCAATTTGACAACGGTAAATAATTGCCATGATTTTTACTCAGCTGCTGCACTTGCTTTTTTGCCTTTCTTACCTTTTTCAGAACTCTTGAGGATGTGTTTTTGTGCATAAGCAGATGATTCTGCATTTGCTTGAGTCAATAATTCTTTGAGTTTATTTTCATCACTAGTAATAGCTTTGACTTCATTTAGCAGAGGTAGAAAGCCATCACCAATATAATCGGTGTGGGAAATAAACTCCTGAGTCATGAGTTCAGCAATTGCTTTATTAGCAGCATCTCGAACATCATCTTCATTCAGCGGATCGGGAGGATTAATTTTTCCTGCAAAGTTCAATAAATCGTAAATTTTTTGAGTCCACCGCAAATTGCTAATAATTTCACCATCGGCAAAAATTATCCCAATTAATTCATTACGAACTCTACCAGTACGGGTTGTTTGTGCGCCATAGTGACGAGTTCTAAGGATATTGTTAAAAACATATAAAAATCCGGCTTCAGTAGGATCTTTGAGTGTCACAATACTAGGGAAGAAAACTTGGGGTAAGATATGATCTTGGCTATTAATTCTGCTGGTAACTTCCCCGTTTCTACTCATAGTTCCGTTCTCAAATGGTGCATTGAGGGTGAAGTTCAAGTGAGAGTCTTCAAAGGGAGTGATTGAATAAGCAGTGTCCACAACTACTTTTGATTTTTCGGAACCAGCATCACCAATTGCAAAACCATAGAGAATACAATCAGGAGTTGTTTTGCTGAAATCTACGTTGTAGTCGCATTTTTCCCAGTCACCAATTTTATAGTTACGCAGTAATTCTCGTCCGGTTAAACGTTCTGGTGTGGATTGTTTACGTTTAAACATTGCCAAGCGGCTAATCGGTTCTTTTTGTTCAATTCCCGCACGCACTTTGGCTTTATTTAATTCTCCATCAGTCTGAAACAATGGATAAGATTCAGTGATGCGAATTGTGATGAAATGTGCATATTTACCCATTGGTTTTGCAGGGATTTCGTTATGGAAGAATTTAGCGTCAACGGTTTTCAGAAAGTTCATATTTTTATCCAAGGGTTAAGGTTATACAAAAATACGGAATCTATTGTAGAGACGCGATATATCGCGTCTCTACATATTTAGGCTGCATCATCAACATCTAAATCAGGAATATCTTCGGATTCTGCTTGCGGAAGGTTCTTGCGTTCTTCATCATCTGCGAGGCGATAAAGGTATTCACAGGTATCGCGGATGAGATTGAGTTGAGTACCTGCTAAACGTGCGCGATCGCTTTTAAAACTTCCCTCAAAAATCTCTTTGACAAAATACTTAGCAAAATCATAAACTGCTTGTCTTTCTTCTTCTGGAGTTAATGCAGGTTTCCACTTTCCCTCCACTAAAGTTAGGGTAGGTTTACCTTCTGCTGCTTTTCGGCGTACGTTATTCATTAATTTTGATAAACGTGCAGCCACAACATCTGTTAATGATTCAGCGTCACTAGCTATAGCTTTATCAATTTTCAGAAGTACATCCGCAGCTTCATCAATGGGTTTAAGGATTGCATTGGCTTTAGCATAAGAACTTTTCGCACGATAAAAACGGCGATAGAGTTCTGTTAATTCACGCAGTTGATTCACGGTTTCTCCTCCTGGCTCAAAGTAATGGTAAAAATCTAAATATAAGCGAGTTTTGGCAATAGATACAGTCTCAACCTTGTCTTGTTTCCGCAACCATTTATTAAGATAGTGAAAGACATACAGTGGACTTGTTTCTAAATCCCGCGCTAAGTCTGCTAACTTACCCCAATCTGGATCGCCATCCTTTTTACGGTTGACTTCTAGGTGAATTGAGTAAGCAGCAGTTAGTGTATTTAATGGTGAAAACTCTCCCGATTTACGAGGTAAGATACTATCTAAGCGATAATTATCTTTTTTAATCAGAGAATGAATCGCTTGATGTTCGCCATCTAATAACGCCGTTTCTTCAAATTCTGCACCACTAATAAATGGTGGAACTGGTGACTCGGATGCAACAACTTTTACATCCATAACTAGCGGTAAGGTTAATGCTAGCCATGCAGGCGTTACCCAAGATTCAGTGTCTGTTGGTTCTCTTCCTGGGGGTAATCCTAAGAAGAAAAATGTTAGAGTTTCCTTTTCTGGAAAACTGATTTTAAAAGTGCGATCGTCATCTGGTTGTAAATTCTCTTTAATCAGCAGCGTATCGACTTGCTGATAATTTTGAATGCTGAATTTTGCTATTTGTTGATCGGTGATGAAATGCTTTCGCAACTCAGCATCAAATCGCGTTCTCGCGAATTGATTGTAGGCTAATTGCAAAAATTTATTGGTTTCAGGTGTAAAAAAGTAGGTGGGATAAAGATAAAGATAGCGATATTTGCGGCTTTCAAAATCTCCACCAATAGCATTAGTTTGATTCATTAAAATCTGTCTCAACATGATTTCAATTGACCAAATTGAGCAGATTTGCCGTTTTGCAGCCTGCGCGTTAAATAAAATCTGACGGTTGCTGTAAACTTGTGGTGCAAATAAAGTTGCTGACTCCATCTGTTCAGTGACAGTATAAGCAGAACTCGACATTGCACAAACGCTTTCTCTTCCTCTTCCCGTTACTTTTGCGGCATTGTAACGTTTTAATTCCAGTAAAAATGGTTCGGTTTCTGGTGCGAAAACTGCTCCTGTTGGTAATGATATTACACGCTTAACGTAGGTTTTTAAATCCTCCCAACCATCCGGAATATCTTGAAAATTATCGACAATTGGCTGAATTAAACTTGCAGCATGATTTACCATTCCTCGCATAACTTCCAAGATTTCAGCAAAATCTTTACCGGGATGCTTGCGGAAATACTGTGCTGCAAGATAGTACCAATCAAGCGGAACACCACCAGTTTTCTTTAGGAATTGAATTTGTCTGACTGCTGGTATTTCTTCTGACAATTCTAAGTATTCAGCTAGCTTTTGAGTTAAATCTAACTCTGGAGGTATTTTTCTTTTTGCTTTTGGTAATTCTTTTTGTGCTTCATGAACTCGTTCCCGCCAAGTACCCCAAATTCCCCGACACAAAATATCGCCAAATTCAGCCAAGCGGTCAATGCGAATGTCGTTGATAAATTGTAGATTTAAATTTTCAGGCAATTCGCCTTGGGTTTGATAGCTTTGTAAACTCTCACTACGCTTCCCACTCGCAGCATTTTTTGCATCTGGAAGTAATCTGCAAGCTGCATCAATACTGACTTTCATTAATCCGACAACATCAAAAAATAGCCAGTAATAATCAGCAAACTTTAAACCCTTCCCATCGCGATTAAATCCAGTTTGTCTTTCGCCTAACTTCTCAGCACAAAGACTTTTGATTTTATCAACAACACCTTCAGGAATTGTATCAGTAGTAATGGTTGGTGCATTTGTATTCGCTAGGTAGACAACACCATCAGGAAGATAAAGCAACGGTGTATAAAATTCTTCTGGGTGTGCTTCAATTAATGAATTGTTGAGGATATTAGTAAGAACACCACGATTTTCTGAAAGGGAATGGTATGTGAGTTTTAATTGATGGTTACTGAGTCTGCTAATTAGATTCGGTAAACGACCAGTTTCTACATCTCTAGGATGTTTGATGACAGAAGCAAATAAATCAGATAGTGAGACTAGGTCGATTAAAACCTGTCGAATTCTACTATCTATCCTTTCATCATCTAAGGTTTTTAATCCACGAGTAGCAAGACCTAAATCGGAGTCGTGTTTAACACCAGAATTATTACTAATTTCGATGAGATCGTCAATAAAATCTTGCCAATCATCACCTAATAAATAATGCAAGCCAAAGTCTAGTATTTTCTTGGTGATGTATCCACGTCCTAAATTGGGTGCATCTGTTTTTTTCGGAGGTTCTAATTCCCAATCTCTTTCAGCTATATTATTCTCTATCAACCATGCTTTATAATCAGGAAACTTTTCATAATCATGCAGTAGATAGGAAGCAATGAAAATACAAACTTGTAACTCACCACAGTTACGTTTAACTGGATTAGTTACACTAGATTTTTGCAATTCCTTGATAATTCGATAGGTGGGAAATAATCCATTCAGTAAATGAGCTACTATGGATTGATCACCTGCATTTCTGCTGCTATCAACAGGAGGTTTACCTTCACAAGCACGTTTGGCATTAATTTTTGGAACTGTGACATCAAAGAACTTACCACCCTTCGCAGTTGCACCCGCTAACTGTTGAATGAGATTGGGTAAGACATATTCTGCAAACTTTTCTAAAATTGTATCTCCTTGATTATCTCTCGATTTTTTCACTGCTTGTTTGAACAAGCGTATTGTTAGCAGTTCTTTTTTTATCGGCGATTCATCATCGTCATCATCTGTGGAATCAAAATCTGGTACATATTCCGGTAAATCATCAAAATTATCTTCAAAGTCTGTCATGAATCTTTTTCCTCTGATGCAAATGGTTGATATTTTTGAACTTTTCGGGCGTTGCATAAAATGGGGATGAATAATGAACCGCCATAGACACGTAGTGGCTTCCCGAAGGGTAGACGCCATAGACGCGCAAGCGGCTTCCGGAACGGTAGAATGCCAAGAATTAAGTTTTTCAATTCAAAGAGAAAATAAAATCATCCCGCAAATATGCAACGCCGATTTTCGTCTAATTTGATATTCACTTTTTTATTTCCTGGTGAGTACCAATAGGAATTTCAACAAAACAATCTCTTGCCATTTCTGCACCATAGGCAATACATGCTAAAATATCCTCTTTTTCAAGACCTGGATATTCTTCTAAAATTGCTTCCATTGTCTCCCCTGCGGCTAATAAATCAAGAATCAAAGATACTGGTATGCGATGTCCTTTAATTCGGGGTTTGCCAAAACAGATATTTGGATCGATAGAAATTCGGTAAAGTAAATTATCATTACTCATAAAGCTTTGCCTCGAAACGCCTATAGTTCTAACATATCCATCCTTCATCATCCTTGGGTTTCCAATACCAAGTTAGGGTTTCTAACAACAACGCATCCTGTCCAAAGGCTATGGAATACCAGGAACCTCGATTTTCAGGTTCGTTGGTGAGGGGGTAAACTTGAAAGTGCATTGGTAGCCTGAGGATGGCGCGTAAATAATTGCGATCGCGATCCGAAATAAAGCACACTAATTTACGCCGACTTACTGCATCACTTATTTGTTGGATACCATAACCGTGGGGTTGGCAAATCTCCAAATCTTTAAGAACTTGCACCTTACTGGTTTTCGCCAATTCGCGGATATTTCCTGGATAGTAAAAATGCCAATCTTCCCGCACTTCTCGAAAATCTTTTAACTTCAAATAACACAAAGCTTTTTCAAATCTTTTGGTTGTTACCCCTGTTTTCTTCGCTTTTTCTATGAAGCTTTTTTCATCCCACAACTCAAAAATAAAGTTGCTGAGAATACCAGGAAGGTTATACATTTTAAACCTATCCACTTCTGGTTCATCAGGATTAGTTAAATCGTAAATTGCACAATCTAATTGACTACTACCTCTAAAACTCCTCGCCTCATCAATAATTTTTGTTTTCCCTTCACTCTGACAGCGATAAAACTGTCCGTTCATTTGTTTTATACTAATTTCTAACGCTTTTTGAATATCAGTACCAAACTTTCTCGCCACATCGGGATATTTTTCTCTCATGTGCGAATTACCTTGCAGCTTAGAGTAAATGTAAGCTGACTGTATCCCACCCCATCGCTTCGGATATCTTTCAAATTCATTTCTGTCTATCCACGAACTACGAATAGCGTTCGTAAAAGTTATCCGGTCATAAGTTTCACCCTCCTGTAATGGATGGGATTGCTCTTCAAATAACCTCGCAACTAAAAAATTCGGAATTAATGCATAAGCTTGATAGGTATCAAATCCTTCATGTCTGCCAAGTCTACCAAAACGCTGAATAAAATTACCCGCATCCGCAGCTTCAAAAACTAAAAAATTAATCTTAAAATCAACTCCCACATCAATTGTTGAAGTCCCAAGGAGTAAATCAGCTTCTGCAACTGAATCTCTTTTTTCTGTTTCCCCTGTTAATCCCGTATTTTCTCTCACCTGCCATCGCGGTTCAAAAATAGCCTTAAACTTAGGCAATAATTTTTTCACTGCTGCGATCGAATTGAGAATAATTGCACCTTTACTGTTGGGATAGTCCTGGAAAAATTTCAGAATAACTTTTTCAGCATTTTCTTCTAGCCATTCATAAGTTGAACGCAAATTCGGTTCCAAACCTTGGGGAAAAGTTAAATTTATTGGCTGACTAATCTGTCGCCAAGCTTGATTTTCAGTATCAGCATCAAATTTATATGCACCAACATCTACCGGGTTAATAATTTTTGGTGTTATTCCAGCGTTTTCTAGAAAGCCTTGTAATAATTTATTCGGTGTAGCAGACAGAAATAGAAATTTCTTTGGGTCGTTTGCTGTATTTTTAATTAGCAGGATAGTATTAATTACACTCGCAATCTGTGGAGAGGAAAAGATATGAAACTCGTCGTAAATAAACAGTTTGTATCTCTCATCAATTCGGCGAAATAACCTATCTGGGTTATCTATCTTACCTCGCAGATAGTAGAAATTATGAATGTAGTGAAATAGGTCTGGGTTAGTTAAGAGTATTTCATACAAAGTCGAAATATTATCAAGTCCTTCCAGCTTAGAAGGTAACTTCCCCGTATTTACATAGTCTTCCAAAACCGCTGCTGTAAGGCGGTGTATCTGCGGATCATACTTTGGCTGAAACTGCGCCTTATACCCTTGTACCTGTTTTTCTTGATCGCGCGCCAGTTCATTTGTTGGGTACATTGCTAAAGTGTACGTACGATTATTCATCGCTGACAGAAAAGCGGCCAAACTCTTGCCATCACCAGTCATCGCCGTGTTGAAGATGACTTCAATATTTGGATCTTGTAGTGCTTTAAAAGTTTCGACTTGATGCCAAGAAAGCGACCAATTCTCAGGTAATTTCAAACCTTGAGGCGTCGACACAGTTTGGGAATATACAGGCTTAAGCGAAATACTGTAATTGGACATATCCTTAAATAGTGTCCGTAAGTTGTTGTTAAATCCTATATTGGCACTCAAAATAGAGATTGACAAGATATGTCCATATAAATGTGTCCGTATAAAAATGAGTCGAAAAGGTCAGTCGATAACACTGTCACTTGGCGATCGCGATAAAGCCGAGTTAGAAAACCTAGCGCGGGAATTCGGCATGATGTGGGGCGATCGCCCAAACATCTCTAAACTAGTAGAAGCGATCGCTCGTCATCACCTAACCATCGGTAAAAATCACGATTGGTCAGAAACACGCATTAGAGCGTTAGATACAGCGATGCGTGCATTAACTGACATTGGTGAAAATGAGCAAGCGCAAGAAATTGCTAAACTACTTCTAGAACGCAGCGAACTATCAATACCACTGCGAACTGAAATAGAGCGTTTTTTAGAAAACTTACCTCCACCTTGGCGTTTGGAAATTGATCGTTTTATCCTGCGTCATCAGCCTTTTCAACTTTCCTATCAAGACGCAGCACAGCGTTTGTGGAACTTCACCGTCCGTCACGCTAAAGTTACACTCCACGAAAAACGTCAATACCTCGATTGCTGGTGCGAAGAGACTGAAGGAAATCTAGATATAGAAGAATTACGAAACAACTGGAGTCTGCGTTTAGACAGAATCCAAGATGCTGCTGTCATACCAATTTCTGGTGAGTGGCGTTCTCGGTTGGTAGAGATAGAGGTAGAAATGCACTTATTCAATGGTTTAGCCTTTGCTTATCAAGCCAAACCGGAAGACATAACAAATGAGTGGCTACCAGATAGACAACGGGTGCGGCGAGTTGTCAGGCGCATATCCAGTACCTTTTGGTTTATCCGAGAAGTCATGCAGTATGCACCAGATTGCGTAATTGTATCACCAGAAAGCGTGCGATCGCTCGTTCGTGAAAAACTCAAAACCCTTTGTCAACGATATGATTCAGAGGAGACAGAAGAATTTTGGCGTTGCTGAATAATGGGATGAATGAGGCTGACGCACCAGACACGGGGAACTCACCAGTCCCCACGACATACAAATATGAGTAGAAACCAGAAAAATGTAAACCAATTGACAGAATAATAATTTTTGTTAAATATTAATATTATTAATAATCTAGTTTCAAAGTACCGACCTATATGTTTAAACGTTAGAAATAACAAACACTTGAGTAACAGGTTTTTCTTAAAGGTAAGATATGCGGGCATTACTGAAGATGGAAAAATTAACAAAATTTATCTTTCGCTCGTGATGAACAACTTTATAAAAGTATTTGTGAAATGTATAGATAATCAAGATTTAAATTAGGCTCGGTCAAGTTATTAAGCATAGAATATCTTCCAATTGGATGCTAAGTCCGAAATAGATGTGGGTGGTTAATACGGCAATTCAAATTTATATTTTGCCGAAAGAATGCGGTAGTGAGTGGTGGATCAAGAGGACACATCCAGGGGAGACTTGAGCCAAACATCTCAACGAGTAAAGTGGCAATAGCCTTATGCCTTATACAATTCCTAACAATAGTTGCGTTGGATGTGACAACTGCCGTCCCCAATGTCCTACAGGTGCTATCAAAATCGAGAACGATGAATACTGGATCGATCCGTGTCTTTGCAACAATTGCGAAGGTTATTATCCCGAACCACAATGCGTGATAGCTTGCCCCACAAATTCTCCCATGCCTTGGCATGCAAAAAAAGGGAGATGCAAAGTAGATTTAAGAGAGGTTACTAGTCCAGATTTATTTTCTAATGGAAAGAGTAACCCATTTGCTTCGGCAATTGTGATTTGGGAAGCTTGCAATGTGTTGGCACAACGCACATCGTTATCTTGGCAAAGAGATGAACAAGGAAACCTGTGTTATCATCGCCAAGTTAGTCAGGGTAAGGGAGCGATCGCTTTTCATATTACTAAATCACCCGATAGTAGCGAACCTGTATCAGAGTTAGGGACAATTGCAGCGCTAGATATCAGATCAGCTTGCATTCATTTAATTTTTGCAGCTCATGCTACAGCTTTGGAGCAGCCTTGGCAGCAAGAATTTACTATTGATGAGCGGCAACTTGAGAAATATTTGGGTTTGGAGAAACGCAAAGACTTGAGCAAGAATGTCAAGCTGACTTTAATTAAAAACTTGGTACAGCAAGCTTGCTCACTCGTCATTTCTATTGACTGGCCCCAACAAGGTATAGTCAAGGGGTTTTCTATTAGAGAAAGCCGTTTGTGGCAATTAGTAAAAATTCAGCGCCATTTTCAAGAAGATGAACTCGGGTGTAAATATCTTGTTGGGTTAACCTTTAAAGTCAAAGCGGGAACTTGGGCCCAATATTTCTTAAACAAACAAGCATGTAAGGAACGAACTGCATTTTATCAATATGGTAGTTTGCCAAAATCTTTGTTAACCACAGTCATGAGTATTTGGCAGCAACATGAGGGTGCAGCGCGACTAATGCTTTGGTTGCTGTTTAAAACCAAAATGGGTGCTTCCCAACGCATCACAGTTCCTACCTTAATGCGCGTTGCCTATGGTGAGGAGAAAATCACTTTAGCGTGCAGACAAAGAGAAGAACGCAAACGACTATTACGGACTTTTGAACACGATCTAGAAGTCCTCAATCATTATGGTATGAAACCAGTATTTGACCCAGTCACATACCCACCAGCAATACAACCTTTATGGGCAAAACTAGTCGATATTCCTGAAGATCCGGATGAAGCATTAGAATTTTGGATTAATGATGGCAGCAACGGTTCGCGCTTGACAGACATCAGCCCTCGTGGCAAGTGGAATCTGCTGATCAATGCCCGGATTTTGTCTTTCACACTACCACCAGATTGGGAACAGCAACTGGCGGACTCAGAAAAAAAGCAGCGAACTACAAAAAACAAAAGAAAAACCAAAACCACAGGTGATTTACTTGGCGAACAAATTTCGCGGGCACGAAAAAACTTGAATCTCTCGCAAAGAGAATTAGCAAAGCTGGCAGGTAAAAGCCAAAGCTGGATTCGTGACATTGAAAAAGGTCGCCTGAAAGTCAAGTTAGAGGATCAAGTAGTTTTACGTAAAGTTCTGGGTATAGCTTAATTCACTTAATCCCGCTCCTCAGTGTCGTGTCATCTTAGGTTTTTATTTGTAAAATACCCAGCAGCTAAAATCACATTACTTATTTCCAGGGTCATCGCCGTAAATTTTTCTTCTTTTCTCAGCGTTGTTTGTGTCCTCTATGGAGAGAGTGGAGGAAAAGTTGTAATAAATCCCCCACTCTCCCACTCCTCAAAATACTTTTGCTCGCTCTAGATCCGACTAATGCATAGCACCCTTTGCTCGATCTCAATCAAAATGCGATCGCTTTTTTTGTTACCATCCCTGTTACAGTCCTTTATGAGCAAGTTTTATGGATCGGGAGTGAATGATGGCGAGGCAAAACCAAAAAGATATTTCTCTGAAGAACAAGAAACTATTGAAGGAAAAAATTAATGGGAATAATAGAGAAGGAAACTGGCTCTTAACGAGCGGTGGGAATAGATTTGGCTATCCTAGTATAATAGCAGCTATCTTAACTGTGTTCGTCACTATTTCGCTTTCAGCATGGTTAGCTGTAGGACAGTCAATGGCGTACAGTCCTCTAGCAAGGGAAGCAAAAGAGAGATTAATATTAGTTCAACAGGAATCTCCTCAAGAAGAAGCACAACCAGAAAAGTCTCCTCAAGAAGAAGCACAACCAGAAAAGTCTCCTCAAGAAGAAGCGCAACCAGAAAAGTCTTCTAAAGAAGAAGCACAACCAGAACAGTCTCCTCAAGAAGAAGCGCAACCAGAAAAGTCTTCTAAAGAAGAAGCACAACCAGAACAGTCTCCTCAAGAAGAAGCGCAACCAGAAGAGGAATTGCCTTTGTCAGAGGCAAAAAAATCTCTAGAAGAGGAAATCAATAAGAAGTATGAAGAATGGGAATCTCAAAGAACAAGCAGCGAAATCTCCCACAGCTTCTCTGCGATCATCACAATTGTTATGACAGTTTTGATTGCAATGTTGGGAATTGGACTACTTACGCTTCCTTACGGAAAGCAAATGATTATAACTTTTGCAATTATCGCAGTTCTCATTCAATTTAATGTGAATATATTTCTGCTCCACAAAAGCCTTGGTGGATACAAAATTTTGGAACAACAGGGCTTAACGATCAAAAGCAAGCTGGTGTCTGTTAGGACAAATGAAGAGTTAAAGGAGATTCGAGAACAGTTTCAAGAATTAACCCTGGAATCTATAAACATTGAGTAGACCAAAGATTTCTGCGATCGCTCTGAAGAAGTGACTTGCTTCAGCTTATTTTGAATGAGTTTAAGCTTTATCTTCCTAGCGGATAAAATAACTCTTTCAAAGTTCTAGTTTCGGAGAGTGACAGAAGAGGACTATTGGGCGCGTGATTATCTGAAAAATAACCAGAAGGTAAAACAGAGCGATCGCTACCTCTGCGACGACATCCTTAATCAAAAATAAAATGCGATCGCTCTATCAAACCCTAACTTCAACTGCCCTTTGTCCAACCACTTCTGGCGCATTTACCTGCAAACTCATGTTGTCGGAGTGAAAACTTAGAAAAGGCTGACCCAAACCTATCTCAGAAAAAGGACTTTCAGCTGGGACTTCTATCTTAGAACCAATTAAACCCAAACGCGCTTCTAATTCAGCAGAGAACAAAAGCACATCAGCATTAATGGTACTGAAACTAGACCCCCTAAACTTCTGCGGCCACGCCAACCAGGGCTGATTATATTTAAATTTACACAGCATTCTGTCACCTTGACGGACAGTAACGCGACGATCGCTTTCCCAACTAAACTCAGCTAATTCCTTTGGTAGTCCCCAGATCTCCCGACCACCAACCACTGAATCAGGATTATCTACATATATATGAGAAACCCAAGCACCAACTTTCCCTTGATAGCTCACCAAGGCAGGCGCAACAATTAACTCGTTATACTCTAATGCCGATCCTGGACTGTAATAGGAGAAATACACACCACCCACTGTTCTACCAGGCCACACAGTTTTAATGTCTAATTCTTTGGGAATCAGGTGGCGTACGCGGTCAACGTCGAGTAAATGCAAGGTCAGGAGAGCGTAGCCTTTCAGTGTCCAAGGTGCTGATGGGTATCCCATTTTTATTACTTGAATATTGATAACACTAATAACTAATTACTGCACGGGCGGAATGCATTGTACGCCTACTAACTATTATTTAACTATCAAATCAAAAAATAACCACCCAAAGGTATACCTTGAGTGGTTATTGTTAATTACTCATTAGCTGGACTTAGCTTTTTGGTTGTTAGCTACTAACTACTAACTACTAACCAATGTAGAGACGTGCCATGGCACGTCTCTACAACCACTAACTACTTACTTAGACTCAGTGAAATCTGCGTCAATTACATCATCACCACTACCAGAGGAGGAAGCGCCATCAGAGGTGCCTGTAGGGCCAGCAGAAGCGCCACCACCAGCTTGTTGATAGATGTTGCTACCAACAGCGAACAGTGCTTGTTGTAGTTCTGGCATCAGCTTCTTGATCTGCTCATCGTCTTCTTTGGAGATAGCATCCCGCAGGTCTTTCACCAAACCTTCGACTTTGCTCTTGTCGGCTGCGTTGACTTTATCACCCAATTCTTGCAACTGTTTCTCGGCTTGGTATGCCAAGGAGTCAGCTTGGTTTTTGCGGTCAATTTTCTCACGACGTGCTTTGTCCTCTGATGCATGAGATTCGGCTTCTTTGACCATCCGCTCAACGTCAGACTTATCGAGAGTTGAAGCACCAGTAATGCTGATGGATTGTTCTTTACCTGTACCTTTGTCTTTAGCAGTGACGTTGAGGATACCGTTAGCGTCAATATCAAACACTACTTCGATTTGGGGTACGCCGCGTGGTGCGGGAGGGATACCATCAAGGCGGAAGGTTCCCAGGCTCTTATTATCGCTTGCCATTTCCCGTTCGCCTTGGAGGACGTGAATTTCTACATTCGTTTGACCATCCACGGCGGTGGAGAAGACTTCTGACTTCTTGGTAGGAATGGTGGTGTTGCGGGGAATAATCTTGGTCATCACGCCACCCAAGGTTTCTACACCCAAGGACAGCGGTGTTACATCTAACAGCAAGATACCCGTGACATCACCAGCAAGCACACCAGCTTGAATTGCTGCACCAACTGCTACCACTTCATCAGGGTTAACGCTTTGGTTTGGTTCTTTAGCCAATATCCGCTTCACTACGTCTTGGACGGCGGGAATACGGGTAGAACCACCGACCAGCACGACTTCATCAATGTCGTTCTTTGTTAACTTAGCATCGCGCAGAGCATTTTCTACAGGAACGCGGCAGCGATCGATTAAATCTGAGCAGAGTTCTTCAAATTTAGCGCGTGTCAGCGTCATGTCCAGGTGCTTGGGCCCGTCCTGGGTAGCGGTGATAAATGGCAGGTTGATTTCTGCTTGGGTGACGCTAGAAAGTTCAATCTTGGCTTTTTCTGCGGCTTCAGTCAGACGCTGTAAAGCTTGTCTGTCTTTACGCAAATCAATACCTTCGTCTTTCTTAAATGCTTCCGCTAAATAGTCAACGATTTTCTTATCGAAGTCGTCACCACCAAGGTGGGTATCACCAGAGGTAGCTAAAACTTCAAATACACCTTCACCGACTTCGAGGATGGATACGTCGAAAGTACCACCACCAAGGTCAAATACTAGAATGGTTTCGTTGCTCTTTTTGTCAAAGCCGTATGCTAGAGAAGCGGCGGTAGGTTCGTTGATAATCCGCAGCACTTCAATCCCAGCAATTTTACCAGCGTCTTTGGTAGCTTGGCGCTGGGAGTCGTTGAAGTAAGCAGGAACGGTGATTACTGCTTGAGTTACGGTTTCACCGATGTATTTGCTAGCGTCTTCTACTAGCTTGCGAAGAACTTGGGCGGAAATTTCTTCTGGCGCGAACTGCTTACCAGCTACAGGACAATCTAATTTAACATTACCGCTGCTATCGCGCAGCACTTTGTAAGAAACTTCTGTAGCTTCATGAGTAACTTCATCAAAGCGGCGTCCAATGAAGCGTTTTACCGAATAAAAGGTATTTTCGGGGTTCATGACCGCTTGCCGCTTGGCGATTTGGCCCACCAAGCGATCGCCATTCTTGGCAAATGCCACAACTGACGGTGTTGTCCGAAAACCTTCTGCGTTGGCAATAACCGTGGGTTTACCACCTTCCATTACTGCGACGCAGGAGTTTGTCGTACCTAAGTCAATTCCAACTACTTTTGCCATTGTAGGTGCTGGCTCCGTATAACTACAAATGAATGAATGGGAGTATAAAGGGCTAATTTTTGGACTAACTGATTTAATAAAGCAGCTAGTCCAGCATTAATACCTTTGGTTTTACTAGGGTAAAAACCCAAGATTATGCTGATGATATATATACTGAGCCTGTGTAACCAGTCGATGAAGGGTGGTTTTCCGAACCTGATTAAGGACGGTTATGCTTCATGTTTCTAGTTGGCTCATATATTTATTTGCCTTCACTTCGTCTAATGTATGAGAATTAATACTTCTAGAGATTCGGGTGAACCGTAATCTAATGGTGGTGTTTGCCGTCTTTTAGCAAACTGTAGAGGACGTAGAGAAATAAAGAAGGGGAATGCTAAGCCCACGCAGTTGCTTGTGCTTGGTTCATTAACTAAACAACACGTTCCCATATTGATCTCTGTGGCAAACTCGCCAAGCCTCTTGCCAAGCTTGCCAAGCAAGAGGATGTGGACATATTTCCGGGTAACTTGCCATTAATGTAAACGCGCTCAAAAGTGGCTTTTGCATAAAAACCTACGTGAAATTGTGTTATTCTTTGTAAATCTATTTATAAATTTATTTTTTCAAAAGATTATTAAACTACTAAAAATAAGGAATATAAAAAATGACTGTTGAAATGATAGAAAAAGGCGCTATCAGTGGCAGACCCTTTGATCCCTCAAAAGCAGGTGGCAAAATACTTAAGCTTTCTTATACCAAGGTAAAGATAACTAAAAAGGGTATTGATATTGTAAAAGCTCATGTCAGTAGATTCAATCCTATTGGTGATGAAGAGATGAGAATGGTAGAGCGATTAAGAAAAATAGCAGCAGGTGAACTCATTGCCGAACCAGTTGACCTGCGTTTTTATAGCCATGAACTCCGTGAGTATCTGAGGTATAAAAAACTTGACTTCCAAACTGGACAACCAAATGATCCTGATGAAGCTTATGAACTTTGGAATAATGCCCACACAGCAACACTAGAAGATTATGGTCTCAAAGAAGGACCTGGCATTTTATTTAAAGCTAACTTATAAGCAGGTAGTATTATAGAAATCAATGTAAGTGGGCAAAAAAATTGTATAGCCAGGTATAAAGCTTTTGTCCACTTAAGGAAAAGTAAAGTTTTTTAAATTGATAAAATCCTCTTAATTCAAAGGAGGAATAACCATGAAAGACTCAATCAAATTAACTCAACTGGAATTAGTGCTTCTTGAATTAGTAGCTAAAGGCGAGGGAAATTGGAGTTGGTATGAAATAGCGAGTTCACTTTCTCATATAGACGTGCCTAGAGAACCTGACATGATGGTGGTGTTGAAAAATTTGGCTGCTGAGGGTTTACTCAAACGATATGTGGAACCAGGTTCACCCCGCGATCGCTGGGAATTGACATCAGCAGGTAATAAAATCCTGATGGAAATTTCTTGAATGGTATGGCAAATCCTACCTCAAGCCTCAATTCTGAAGTGTATGGTTACGCTATCTCCTAGTTTGCAAGCCAGACTTACTACACCTCTTTTGATAGGAAACGTTGCTGTCAAAAGTCGTGTATTGCAATCACCTCTATCCGGAGTGACAGATTTGGTATTTCGTCGCTTGGTGCGTCGTTATGCGCCTGAGTCAATGATGTACACGGAAATGGTGAGTGCGACAGAGTTGCACCATGTCAAGCAAATGCCGAAAATCATGGAAGTAGACCCGAACGAACGACCAATTAGCATTCAGTTATTTGATTGTCGTCCTGATTTTATGGCAGAAGCAGCACGGAAGGCAGTAGAAGAAGGTGCTGATACTATTGATATTAATATGGGTTGCCCTGTCAACAAAATCACCAAAAAAGGTGGTGGTTCTTCTTTACTGCGGCAACCGAAAGTAGCTGAGGCAATTGTACAGGAAGTAGTAAAAGCCGTACATGTTCCAGTAACAGTTAAAACCCGTATAGGTTGGAATGATGAAGAAATAGTGATTCTCGATTTCGCCAAACGGATGCAGGATGCGGGAGCGCAAATGATTACAGTACACGGACGTACCCGCGCTCAAGGTTACAATGGTAACGCTCGTTGGGAATGGATAGGGCGGGTGAAAGAAGTGCTTTCTATCCCGGTGATTGCTAATGGCGATATTTTTTCTGTGGAAGCGGCGGTGCAGTGTTTGCAGCAAACGGGTGCTGATGGGGTGATGTGTTCCCGTGGAACTCTGGGTTATCCATTTTTGGTAGGTGAAATTGATTATTTTTTGAAAACAGGGGAAAATTTAGCGCCACCTACTCCGATTCAGCGCTTGGAATGTGCAAAAGAACACTTACAAGCACTTTGGGAATATAAAGGCGATCGCGGTATTCGTCAAGCTCGCAAGCACATGACTTGGTATGCGAAAGGCTTTGTTGGTGCTGGCCAGTTGCGTGCAGAGTTAAGTTTAATTGAATCTGTGCAGCAAGGCGTTGATTTAATCGATCGAGCGATCGCACAGTTGGTAAATGGATATGAAATTATCGAAGAAAATCAGTTAGCGATCGCACAGTAAGTGATTGGATTAGGTGATTGAGTTCAACTTAACATCGAAAGCGATTTCTGGTAAGGCACTTTGCAAGATTGTAGAACAGCAGGTTGGGAGCTAAAGTGAATTACTGGAAGTCATCACATTTATGCTAAAGAAGGTGTTGAAGAACTTACTTGATTTATGAACACAAAGATTACCCACCTACCACTTGAAGTAATTCGCAACGATGAAGCAAAGGCACTTGATCCAAAGGATGCCATTGCTGTGCATGAACTTCTAAATCGAGTATTTCTTGCAGAGGATAGTCGAGACGCTGATGCTCTGCGTCAATGCGTGACTGCGGATCTATCGCATCATCATTCGCTTTACGGAGCATTACATGGTCGTGAAGCCTTTGTCAATTGGGTATTGTCCAATCCGCAGTTTTTCGACGGACTTCGCCATCAGGCACTGAACGTGGTTACATCTTCAGAAGGCTCTGACAAAGGACGAGCCGTAAGCTATGTTCTTGTTTTTCAGCTTTTTTCCGCAGATGAAGCTCTAACTTCATTCTTGCCCAGACTCATTGCTCACGGTATAGTGCGAGACAGAATTGTGAAAGAAGATGGTAACTGGCGAATTGCTGAACGAATTTATGATCAGTTTTCTGTACTCGGAAGCCTGATCGCAGATAGTACTCTAAGGTCGAAAGCGAGTGAGCATCTTTCTCTGTAAAAAGGTATAACAACGCATTAAAATCGACAGACGAAAAATCCTGGTGTAGATGCAAAGGTTATCTGCCACTGATAGATCTAGACGTTAAGCTTAGTAGAAACAGCCGATCAAGGTTTAGCCTTGACAACCTTAAGTGTTTTTAGGTTAGCATCCGCACAACCGCTGATAAATCCGCCCATTGCTTGAATTTGTTGCAGATATTCCAATGCAGGTTTAGTAATAACTTCTCCTGGCATTAATACGGGAATTCCTGGGGGATAAGGACAAACAATTTCGGCACAAATGCGTCCCGCAGTTTCTTGGGTGGGTAATGTTTCTGTTGTGGCAAAAAAAGCTTCACGGGGCGAGATACGCATGGAATCCCCCATCTTAAAAAGATCATTACATAAAACCTCACCCCCAAACCCCCTCTCCTTCAAAGGAGAGGGGGCTAGTTTGGTAAAAGCTTGTACCAGCTGCTCAATATCATCCTGGGTGTTGCCCAAGCTGATGATAAAGGTGAGATGTTGCAGCGATGCAAATTCCGCTGTTACACCAAATTGTTGGTCGAGAATTTCTTCTGCGGCAAAGCCAGTCAAACCTAAACCAGAGACATTGACGCTTAAGCGTGTTTTGTCTAAAACGATAAAACCTGGAGATCCCCCCAACCCACGCCAGTCGCTACAACGGAACGGCAGGTGCTTCAAGTCGGCGAAGCGCAAGGGCGCACTGCCTCGGGAACCTCCGCAACGCGCTGGCTCCCCTTGAAAAGGGGGGCAAGAAAAACCTATTTCTCCACTGATAACCCAATCCCCAATCCCTAATCCCCAATCCCCAGTCCCCTTTTTAAGGGGGGACAAAGGGGGGATCTGCAAAACCGATAATCCCGGGATTTGTGCAATCCGCCTTCTTGCCTCATCCGCAAGTTGCAGCGTGCAGGATATCAATTCTTTGCCATGCAGCGCCATTTGTTGACGTGCTGCATCTAGGGAAGCTAAGAGTAAATAACTGGGACTGGTAGATTGTACTAGCTGCAACGCTTTACTGAGGCGATCGCGATCTATTCTGTCACCTTGAATATGCAGCATCGACGCTTGAGTCATAGCACCCAGCGTTTTATGAATGGATTGTACGGTTAAATCTGCGCCTGCTTGCAAGGCTGGGGTGGGTAATTGGGGATGAAAGGCAAAGTGGGCACCGTGGGCTTCGTCTACGAGTAAAGGGATATTATATTGGTGGGTAATTTGAGCGATCGCGTTTACATCTCCACAAACACCGTAGTAGGTAGGATAAACCATCATCACTGCTTTAGCGTCGGAATGCTGTTCTAGTGCTGCTTTGACGGCGGTGGGGGTGATGCTGTGGGCAATATCTAAAACTGGGTCGTATTCTGGATTGACAAAAACTGGCATAGCACCAGAGAGAATTAATCCTGCGATCGCTGAGGAATGAACATTACGCGGCAGAATGATTTTATCGCCAGTGCCGCAGGTGGCGAGAATAGCCGCCTCGATTCCACAAGTAGAACCATTGACAAGAAACCAAGTATGTGATGCACCGAAGGCTTCCGCTGCTAGCTGTTGTGCTTGTTGGATAACACCGCTAGGTGCAAAGAGATTATCCAACTCTGTTAATTCTGGTAAATCGGCACGAAATACGGCTTTGCCGAAAACATCAACTAACTTCGGGGAAATTCCCACACCCCGTTTATGTCCTGGAGTGTAAAAAGGTGCATGGGGACGTTCTGCACAGACTTTTAAGGTGTCTAGTAAAGGTGTTTGATTTTGATTGAGCATTTTACGACCATAGATGGACACAGATAAACCTTGCCCTTGAGCGATAGCGTAGACACCCGCAAGGGTGGCTTCCCGCTGGGTAGGGACAGATAAATTATCTAGATGTAACTAATTGGGAAGATGTCGGCACAGTAGCTTGTCATCTAGGTTGGAAAAGTCGAATAATTTAAAAAGACTTACCATGATTTATCCCAATCCCGATCCTCTACCTAACGAACCACAAATTCCCGACCCAGAACCGAATCCTTTACCACGTCCTGAACCAACACCAGGCCCAACAATTCCCCAACCAATACCACAACCTGTACCAGAACCCGTACCAAGACCAATACCACAACCTGTACCTGGGCCAGTTCCTCAAACAGTTCCCGGCCCGATTCCCCAGACAGTTCCCGAGCCAATTCCCCAAACAATCCCCGAACCTGTTTAAAATTAATTTCGTCTAGTTGAACTCAAAACCCAAAATCTAAAATGCTGAGAGCCGGGATTGTCGGACTTCCCAACGTTGGAAAATCTACGTTATTCAACGCTTTGGTTGCTAATGCTAAGGCAGAAGCTGCTAACTTTCCTTTTTGTACGATTGAACCGAATGTCGGCGTTGTTGCAGTGCCAGACGAGCGGTTAAATGTTTTAGGTAAGATTTCCAATTCGGCACAAATTATCCCGGCCCGTGTTGAATTCGTGGATATTGCCGGTTTGGTTAAAGGTGCAAGTCAGGGTGAAGGACTAGGGAACCAATTTTTGTCCCATATCCGAGAAGTAGATGCCATTGTTCATGTGGTGCGTTGTTTTGAAAATGATGACATTATCCACGTTGCTGGTTCGGTCGATCCAGCGCGTGACATTGAAACCATTAATTTAGAGCTTGGTTTAGCTGACTTGGCACAAATCGAGCGCCGTATTGAACGCACCCGCAAACAAGCTCGTGCTAGCAAAGAAGCGCAGTTTGAATTAACAGTACTGGAAAAATTAGCTGCGGCATTAAATGAAGGAAAATCGGTGCGGCAACTTAGTTTAACAGAAGAAGAAGCAGCAGTAATTAAACCATTAGGATTGCTGACTGAGAAACCAATAATTTATGCTGCCAATGTGTCTGAAGATGAATTGGCAACTGGTAATGAATACGTAGAAAGAGTGCGGCAGATTGCAGCAACTGAAAATGCTCAAGTTGTTGTAGTTTCAGCACAAGTGGAAGCAGAATTAATTGAATTAGCAGAAGAAGAAAGAGCAGATTTTCTGGCATCTTTAGGTGTAGAAGAAGGTGGTTTGAAATCATTAATTCGTGCCACTTATACACTTTTAGGATTGCGTACTTATTTCACGTCTGGTGAGAAAGAAACTCGCGCCTGGACAATTAAAGCGGGAATGGTAGCACCGCAAGCAGCAGGTGTGATTCATAGCGATTTTGAACGCGGATTTATTCGCGCTGAAACAGTTGCTTACGATGATTTAGTGGCAGCTGGTTCTATGAATTCTGCCAAGGAAAAAGGCTTAGTTCGCAGTGAAGGAAAAGATTACGTCGTTAAGGAAGGCGATGTGATGCTATTCCGGTTCAATGTGTAAAGTTAGTAGTTAGTAGTTAGTGGTTGTAGAGACGTGCCATGGCACGTCTGTACATTGGTTAGTAGTTAGTAGTTAGTGGTTAATAAATAATTTAGTATGACTTTAACTAACAGCTAACTCTTCTCTACTATCTATCTCAACTTGTATAATTTTCAGCAAATTACGTTACTCCGTTAAAAAATAAAAATTAAAATGATTGATATTCCTGTAATTGATTTTTCTCTTTTTACTAATGGTGATGCAATAGCTAAACAAACGGTAGTCGAACAAATCTACCAAGCTTGCCATGAAATTGGCTTTATGTACTTGCAAAATCATGGTATGTCTCAAAATCTGATTGAGCAGGTATTTACACAAAGCAAAAACTTCTTCAATTTACCCTTGGAAGTGAAGCAACAGTTCGCTTGGAGTGATGAATATAGCAATCAGGGGTACGTTGGCATTGAGAGAGAACGCCTTAATCCTAACAAACCAGGTGATCTAAAAGAGGCTTTTAATGTAAGCAAACAAGACACAAAGACATTCTCCGCATCTCCGCGTCTCCCCGTCACCGCGTCGTTTCCTCCTTCCCCTGCGAAAAACCCTTCCATTCTCGCCTTTTACCAAGCTTGTACAGAAGTTGCAGATAGAATTTTGCAAGCGTTTGCTTTGGCTTTGCAATTGCCAGAAGATTTTTTTACTACAAGACACAATCAGCGACTTCACACCTTGCGATTACTGCATTATCCCTCAGTGCAGCAACCACCCCAACCCGGACAGGTGCGTGCTGGTGAGCATTCCGACTATGGCAGTATTACTTTACTGTTTCAAGATGAAGTAGGGGGTTTGGAAGTACAAACAACTTCCGGAAAGTGGATTGCAGCACCTGTAATACCTAGTACTTTAGTAGTCAACACTGGTGATTTGATGCAACGCTGGACAAACCATGTATTTTGCTCTACTAAGCATCGGGTAATAATTCCCAATAACGAGCAAGTGATGCAATCCCGCTATTCTGTGGCCTTTTTCTGTCATCCCAATGACGATACGGAAATTGCTTGTCTTGGCAGTTGTCAAGGAGAGCACCCCCCCATTTATCCACCTATCTTAGCAGGAGAATATCTTCTCAATCGTTTACAAGCAACTTACTGATTGTGCATCTTCTTAAATGCTAAAGAAAATCTTATTTATTTCAGATGTATTTTCTGACTTTAAATAATATTTAATAATTCCTCAATTCAATTATATTGAAAGTTATTTATTCATTTACAAATAAATCACCAGTCACTCGATTTTGGATGCGTGGATTTGTGATGCATGGATTGACGAGGCACGGGTGGCTCTCATAGCGTCGCCACATAGAGTGCCGTCCCACGATTGAAATCGGGGGCTTTGAGTAATGATTGCACTCTCGTTTTTGTTTTCCATAAATGAATAATGGTGGTTTAAACCTTTTATTTTAGATTTCAGATTTTGACTTTAATCCAAAATCCAAAATCTAAAATATAAAATTGTCTCGGTCAGAGTTTACTCTAGGAAATTGTACATGAGATCCAAGAAACGCGATTTCTAATGCCTTTGGATTTTCACAACTAAAAAGGGTTGATTCTACTATGAAAAATTGAATAACAGGTAAGAATCAAGTCAATAACATCATTTAAACAGACAATAACTCTACTATTTGGCATCAAGGTTGCCACTCATAAATTTCATTCATAATAATAATGATAAAAAGCTATATTCATTGGTCAGCCCAACTTCTGACTTGTTTTCAAAATAGACACTCAGGGCATTTGCCCACGATCAACACATAAAAATCTCAGCTTTTGTACGTAGCTTTTTACTGGTTGATTTTCAATATAACCTCACAAAGAAAACAATAAATAAAATATAAAATCTGTATATCATGATACAATTGTCTAAATTTAGAATTTAATTATATTTAGTCTCTAAATATATTTTTTGCTAAATTCAATCCATTTCAATGATATTGTACTAAATACAGATTTACAGTTTTTAAAGAACCAAAACTGTTTTCAGATTCAGGTAGTGAGTTTTGTAAAAAATGGTGTCCTGGCGTTGTTTTGTAGCTTCTGGCTTTATAACTGTGTTCATATTAGGCTGTGGTGATTGGGCAAACTCAGCAGGCAAACATAGCAGTCAAATCGTGCAAGAAACCAATGTAGCTCAGTTGCTTTCAGAAGCACAGATAGCACAAAAGGCAGAAGATTTTTTTAATCAAGGTTATCATTTGTTAAATTCCCATCGCTATGAAGATGCTATAGCGGCTTTTGACAAAGCTACTGCCATTAAACCCCAGCTTGCGGAAGCATGGATTAACCGAGGTAATGCATTAACAGCTTTGCAACGCTATCAAGAAGCCTTAGCATCATATGACCACGCGATCGCCCTTGAGCCTGACAGAGATGAAGCGTGGTATAACCGAGGCAATACCCTAAGTACGCTGCAACGGTACAAGCAAGCGCTAACATCATACGACAAAGCGATCGCCATCAAACCTACCAAGTATGAAGCTTGGATTAACCGAGGAATTGCACTCACAAAATTGCAACGGTACAAACAAGCGCTGGCATCATACGACAAAGCGATCGCCATTAAGCCAGATAAAGATTTAGCATATTACAACAAAGCTTGTACCTATGCTCTCATGAATAATGTGGAATTAGCAGTTGAGAACTTGCGAAAAGCAAAAAAGCTTGTTCCCGGTAAGTATGAAAAATTAGCTAAAACCGATACAGATTTTAACAAAGTGCGTGATGATGTCCGTTTTCAAGAATTACTACAATAAAGGAAGAAGTAATTAGTAAAAACAGATAACATCCTAATTATCCCCGGTAAGTTTAGAGATGGCGATCGCAGAAATTTATGAAGGTGTAAAATTATAATCTTGATGTAATTATCTGCCTCTACAGATTCTAAATTGAAGATGCGAAAAATATTAATTACTGGGGCAAGTGGATTTTTAGGTTGGCATCTTTGCCAACTCATCAAGCCACAATGGGAAGTGTATGGAACGTACTTTACTCATGCAGTGGAAATTCCAGATATAAAAATGCTGAAAGTCAATTTGACAGACTTTCAGGGACTTCAGCAAATCTTTCGTGAAATTCAGCCAACAGCAGTAATTCATACAGCTGCCCAATCACAACCAAATTATTGTCAAAATTATCCTGAACAATCCCATGCAATTAATGTCACAGCCTCCTGTAATATTGCTGGATTGTGTGCGGATAATTCTATCCCTTGCGTTTTTACCTCCACAGACCTCGTTTTTGATGGTTTAAATTCTCCCTATCGAGAAAAAGATCCCGTATGTCCTGTTAACAGATACGGTGAACAAAAAGTGATGGCAGAAGTAGGAATGTTAGAACGCTATCCCATGACTGCTGTGTGTAGAATGCCGTTAATGTTTGGTGCAGCAGCACCTACTGCCACCAGCTTTATGCAGCCATTCATGCAAACTCTGAAAGAGGGCAAACAGCTAAATCTATTTATAGATGAATTTCGCACACCAGTAAGTGGAACTACCGCAGCCAAAGGACTTTTATTAGCATTAGAAAAAGTTAACGGCATAATTCACTTAGGTGGGAAAGAAAGGATTTCTCGCTATGATTTTGGAAGTTTATTAGTAGAAGTATTTCAACTCCCCACTACTGGGCTAAAAGCTTGTCGTCAACAAGATGTAAAAATGGCTGCACCTAGACCTAGTGATGTTTCTTTGGATAGTTCTAAAGCTTTTGCATTGGGGTATGCGCCGCTATCATTGCGGGAAGAATTAGAAAAATTAGTTAAGAGTCAAGAGTCAAGAGTCAAGAGTCAAGAGTCAAGAGTTAGTAGTTAGTGGGTAGGGGCGAAGCATTTGTACGAAGATATTTCGTTTTGATGGAAAGATACCCATACAAATGCTTCGCCCGTACAGTAGTTAGTGGTTGTTAACTATGCCCGATGCCCAATGCCCGATGCCCACTCTCCCACTCCCCATCTCCCCCATTCTCCATGTAACCGCAATAAATATGCCATTTTGGCAACTTTTCCCAATAGATACGGGTAACGTATAGATATATGCCGTCCTTTAGCGAATTGCTAAAACCTCCTCCCCCGGTAGCTAGCTACCGGGGTCTTTCATTACCGTATTTTGACGGTTAAATCTCGCTAACCAGTAAATAGTGTCTTGCCATCTGGACTAGATGCGATCGCCTCCACAGTACCAGTGCTTCCAAAAAGATTTTTTGCTTGCTAATACTAGGTTGCAGTCAAACATAGTACTTCCCTCACCCCGCCTGTTGGCACCCCTCTCCCAATTTGGAACAGGGGAGGGGGAGAGGGCACGAATTGCTATATCTGAACACAACTTGGTATGAGGATTTAAACCAGCAATCGCCAGCTTTAACTTCGATGTTTGCAAGCAGTCTCATGAGCAAGAATTAGAACCTTTTTCCACCTAATACATTCCATCATCTAGCTAAATCTTGCTAGCTTATGCATATTTCCGTTAAGCAAGTGTTGCATTACCTCAAAACTCTAGCACAATAAGAGAACAAGATTTAGCTAAAAAAACTCAGTTGCTAGTAACTCAACTTTAGTGTGGTTTGGGTAGAGTGAAACTCATAAAAAATTGCTGATTTGTAACAATTGCGAGGGAGACAATATGGACGTTAAAATGCTCCTAAGTGAATATGCAGCAGGGAAACGAGATTTTATTGGTGCACATCTGCATAAAGTAAACTTAAGTGACACTGATTTAAGTGGTGCAAATTTCTGTGGAGCAGACTTGAGTGGAGCAGACCTCAGTCGAGCCAATTTGAGTGGATGTAACTTCAGTCGGGCAAATATGACTGATGCAGATTTAAGTGGAGCAAATCTGATTGGTGCAAACTTGAGTGAGGTTAACCTAATTGGAGCAGACTTAATTAATGTCAATCTTGAGGAAACAAACTTAAGTCGTGCAGATTTGCGGGGTGCAAATTTAGTGAGAGCCAACTTAAAGAAAGCAAACTTAAGTGAAGCAGAATTAAGTGGTGCAGATTTAAGTGGTGCCAATCTCAATCAAGCCAATTTAATTGAGGCTAATTTGAATGAAGCAGAACTAAATGGTGTAGATTTAACAGCAGCAACCGTAACTGAAAGAGAATTGGGTGAGGGGGTCGTGCATACTGGTTTATCCCACAAATGGGTAACTTGGGCTGGCGGTTCCTAAGTTGTCAAATCAACAGAAGCAGGGGTAAAATTTATCCCCTGCACTTTGAAATTGGTAAGAACAGCAAATCTAGGGTGGGCATCAACTGCTATACTCGAACAATCTTGATTTCACATTGGTGGGGTTGCCCACCCTGCGATTATTAATAATGGTGCTTGAACTGCACTATAATCAACTAAATTATTTCAATTAATTTATTAAGCTTTATATTACTATCCATTCAAGCCAGTAGTGGCGTGACACTAATAAAATGATGCAATAAATTGTTTTGTGGTGCGGGCAGGATGCCCGCCTATGAGGAAGGGCTAGAAGCCCATCCCACAAGATTTTTCTAATGCACAAATTTAGCCTTGACACGCTAGTAGGATGCGTTCACACAGTGTAACGCACCATCAATCGCGGTGCGTTAATTAAATTGAATGTTTAGCTTATAAGTGACCTTGAAAATATCCTCCAGGTAAATTTCATACAATATTTCTTAAGCAGGAGATAAATTCTGGGACAGTTGCCCTACTCTTCGTTCTATGTGAGTTAGAAGAAGAGATGTTTGTAATATAACGGTTAGACTAAATTTAATATAGAAACTTTGGCAGCAAGTCTATCTTCCCTATGATAGAGTTTGTGGGCAAGTGAGGGGTTTGATTCAAAACAGTCGATCGCTAGAAGAATGAGTATATAGTGCCTTCACAAATGGCTCTAAAGCTAATTGAAGAAATGACACGGAGACGGGTGAACTAGGCAAAAATTGCTGAGTCAATATTTTCTGGAAGCGGAGTAGGGTTATGACTCATAATGTGAGGGTATCTGAACCTGAAGGCATCTTTGCTAGTGCTGGTGGTAGAGAGAGGGGTGTACTCGTACGTGTTCGAGTGCTGCATTATGGTGTTGCTTTGTTGTCTGTAGCCTTAGCATTGGGAGCAACCCTGCTGCTCGAACCATTGCTTGATTCAACGACTACTCCGCTGTTTTTTGCCGCAGTAATGGTAAGTGCTTGGTACGGGGGTTTGGGGCCGGGTTTAGTTGCGACCGCTTTGTCTACTTTGTTTCTCAACTATTTTTTTATTGAGCCGTTCCATTCCCTAAACATCACAGATGTGGGAACCCTACTAAGGCTGAGCGTGTTCATGATGGCAGCAGTGCTAATTAGCTCCCTCAACGAATCGCTACGTACAGCCCAACGGAAAGCTGAGGCAAACCTAAAGTCTCTACGTGAGAGCGAGGCACGGTTTTGTTGCTTAGCAGAGTCTAGTATTATTGGGGTGATTGTGGCGGATCTGAATGGCTCTATCGTTGAAGCCAATGATGCTTTTTTACGCATGGTTGGCTACACGCAGGAGGAGTTGCGCTCCGGTCGAGTGCGTTGGCGTGAGATGACACCACCAGAATATCTGCAAGTGAGCGAGCACTCACAGGAAGAACTCAGAACCACTGGTTTTTGTAAGCCCTTCGAGAAGGAATATATCCGCAAAGATGGCTCGCGTGTCCCCGTCTTACTTGGTTCTGCCATGCTGGGAGAGAATACAGCTATTGGCTTTGTGCTGGATTTGAGCGATGCCTCATGGCAAGCCGCTACGCGTCTACGCAAGCAAGCTGAAGCTCAACAACGCACCTGCCAAGCCGAGGAAGCACAGAGAATCCTACAAATACTCTTGGAGTATGTCCCTGAAGGTATCACGATCGCCACTGGCCCACCAGACTTTCCGATTGTTGCTAACAGCAAACTCGCCCAAGAACTTCTCGGCAAACCCAATGAAACGCTCATTGGCATATCCTCTGGCAACCACGTCCAGTCATATGGTCTGTTTCGATCCGATGGCGTGACACGTCACACTCGCGAACAATTACCCTTGTACCGCGCCACGCGCTACGGCGAAACAATCTCCAACGAAGAATGTATCATCGAACGTCCCGATGGTTCCCGCATCACAGTGCTTGCCAATGTAGTGCCAATCCGGAACTTGAGGGGTGAAATTATTGGTGCAATTAATTGCTGGCGGGATATCACTGAGCGCAAGCAGACTGAGGAAGCTTTACGCAAAAGCGAGGAACGGCTGCTGCTGGCACAACGGGCGGCAAAGATTGGCACTTGGGAGTGGAACTTACTTATTGGCGAAGTCTCTTGGTCAGAAGGAATCTGGGATTTGTTGGGCATTGAGCAAGGTAGTGAAATACCCAACTTGCAGCTTTGGACGGATTGTATCCACCCTGACGATCGCGAACAAGCACAGCGTCACATGGAAACTGCCCTGGCAGAGGGTGAAGACTATGATGATGAGTTTCGCATTATCCGACGCGACGGCACAATCCGATGGGTGGCATCCAAAGGTCGCTTCGTCCGTTCTGCGGACGGAAAAGCCGAGCGAATGCTAGGTGTCAACATCGACATCACCGAACGCAAACAGGCAGAAGACGAACGTACCCTGTTACTTGCCAAATATGCAAACCGTCTGCGAAAGCTAGCTGAAGCATCACTAATAATCAACTCAACACTTTCACTGACTGAAAGATTGCGTTTGATCACAGAGCAAGCTCGTGAAATTATCGAAGCCCACCAATCAGTCACCAGCATGACAACAGATCAAAACTGGGCACAAGCGATTCATACGGTATCTCTCTCAGATAAGTATGCCCAGTGGCGAGATTACTATGAGCAACCGGATGGATCTGGTATCTACACCTTAGTCTGTCGTATGCAAAGTCCGATCCGAATGACCCAGACTGAACTAGAGGCACATCCGGCTTGGCGTAGGTTTGGTCAGGCAGCGGGCAAGCATCCCCCCCTGCGAGGTTGGCTGGCTGCTCCCTTGACTAACCGTAGGGGTAAAAACCTCGGTTTGATTCAGCTTTCCGACAAATACGAGGGAGATTTCACCCCAGAGGATGAAGCCATTCTCGTACAACTAGCACAGATGGCATCGACAGCTATTGATAATGCCCAACTTTACGAGCAATCTCAGCAGGCAAATCGGATCAAGGATGAATTTTTGGCTGTGCTTTCCCATGAGTTGCGATCGCCCCTTAATGCTATCCTTGGTTGGTCAAAGTTGCTACGCTCTGGCAAGTTAGACTCAACTCAATCTGTTCGCGCCCTAGAAACTATCGAGCGCAATGCTAAATTACAAACTCAATTAATTGAAGATTTGTTAGATGTTTCCCGCATCTTGCGGGGTAAAATCAGCCTGAATGTCTCTCCAGTTAACCCGGTAACACCGATTGAGGCAGCAATCAACACTATGCGTCCGGCTGCGGAAGCCAAGTCCATCGATTTGCGATTTACGATTTTAGATTTTGGATGGGAAGATAATAGTGAGAATCCAAAATCCAACAGCCAAAAGCCAAAATTGCTGGTTTTAGCCGATCTCAACCGCCTCCAACAAGTTGTGTGGAATCTACTTTCCAATGCAATTAAGTTCACACCTGTTGGGGGACGAGTAGAAGTGTGCCTATCAGTAGAGAACGGGTCATCAGAAATAGCGCACGGGGCAAGGGGCATGGGGCAAGGGACAATGGAAATTTCCAATGCCCAATGCCCAATGCCCAATGCCCAATTCCCAATTCCCTATGCCCAAATCACAGTCAGTGACACAGGCAAAGGCATCAGCGCCGATTTTCTGCCTCATGTTTTTGAATACTTCCGTCAAGCTGATGCTTCGATTACCCGGACTCACGGAGGTTTGGGGTTAGGATTAGCGATCGTGCGTCATTTGGTGGAACTGCATGGAGGAACTATTAGTGCCGAGAGTCCAGGAGAAGGGCAAGGAGCAACCTTTACTGTCAGGTTGCCGCTGATGAAGCAACAGCCAGAGAATAACCAGGAAAATGAATCATTAAACAATTCGGTGAATCTTAAGGGAGTCAAAGTACTAGTTGTTGATGATGAAAGTGATACACGCGAATATTTAGCTTTTGCCCTAGAACAGTATGGGGCGATGACAATGACAGCTGCATCGGTAGCGGAAGCGCTGGAACGCTTAGAACAGTTCCAACCAGATATATTGGTCAGTGATATTGGTATGCCAACAGAAGATGGCTACACTTTCATCCGCCGAGTCAGGACACTGAAACGGGAACAGAGGGCAAAAATTCCAGCGATCGCCCTAACAGCCTATGCTGGAGAGAGCGATCGCCATCAAGCATTATCCGCAGGGTTTCAAAAGCATCTTCCCAAACCAATAGAACCAGCAGAATTAGCTGCTGCTGTCGCTAGCTTGTTAGGTTGAGAGTGAAAGATGGAGAGTGGGAATTAGGCATTGGGTATTGGGCATTGGGCAAAAATAAGTCAAAAGCATGCCCTCGAGCGCAGCGAAGGGTTAAAAGCTAAAAGTAAAAAGAAAGAATTTTTTCTTTTACCTTTTTACTTTTTACTTTTTACTTCTCCAGTTCCATTGCCCCTTGCCCACTAACCACTAACCACTAACCACTAACCACTAACCACTAACAACCTTCTCAAGCATAAACCTTGCGATAGTATGCCTGATACTCCTCGGACAGCAGAGGTTGCCACCAGTCGCGGTGAGTAAGATACCATTCCACAGTCAGACGTAAACCCTGTTCAACATTAACTGAAGGTGTCCAGCCTAATTGAGTTTTTATCTTTGTCGCATTAATGGCATATCTCCGGTCATGTCCGGCTCTATCCTTGACAAAAGTAATTAAGTTTGCTGCTGGACTAACTGGCAGATTCGGGGCCAATTCATCCATCAGCTGGCACAACATTCGTACTAAATTAATATTTTCTACTTCATTATTGCCGCCAATATTGTAAGTTTCACCTGCTACACCGCGATGAATTACCACATCTAAAGCACTACAATGGTCGCCCACATAAAGCCAATCTCGGACATTTTTACCATCACCATATACTGGTAATTGTTTACCCATCAAGGCATTGATGCACATTAGAGGAATGAGTTTTTCAGGAAACTGATAAGGGCCGTAATTGTTAGAGCAATTCGTAATAATAGTTGGTAGTTGGTAAGTATGGTAATAAGCACGAACTAAGTGATCGCTACCTGCTTTCGATGCCGAATAGGGACTATTGGGAGCATATGGAGTAGTTTCGCTGAAAGGGGGATTGTTGGGGGCGAGACTGCCGTATACTTCATCAGTAGAAACGTGCAGAAATCGATAGTTAGTGGGTTTGGAATTTGCCTGCCAATGTTGGCGAAAAGCTTCTAGTAAAGTGTACGTACCCACTACATTAGTTTCTACAAAAGCACCAGGTCCCAAAATCGATCTATCCACATGAGATTCAGCGGCAAAATGGGCGATAGTGTCGATATTTTCAGTTTGTAGTAGATTGTCGATAATAGAGCGATCGCATATATTACCTTGTACAAAGCGAAAATTCTCTTGTTCCTCCAATCCTGCCAAGTTTGCCCGATTTCCTGCGTAAGTCAAGGCATCCAATACTACAACTGTGTCATTTGGATAACTCTTACACCAGTGATGGACAAAATTTGAGCCAATAAACCCCGCACCACCAGTTATCAACAACCGACGACTCATTAAACTCACTCCTCTTTCTCGGCGTTGTTTGCGTCATGGTCGCAATAAAATACTAATACAAGAAGGCAGCCAGCTTTCAAGATCATAATGCGATCGCAACTACACCTTAGCGAAGCGCGAAGCGATCGTGCCGTTCGTCAAATCTGCACTCACGCGATCGCGCAAGGTTGTTGGTATCTCATGGAACTCACCGCTTTGATTTTGCTCATTCCCATCGGTTATCCATTTGCCTTCGACCATGATTGCTGATGCCATAATTGTCTCCTCAGCGTGATGGTGTAATTGTGACTTTGCTGCTTTAGTTAATTCGATGTATGTAACCAGCTTGTAGCCGATGTATTTTATGATAACGGCAAAGAATTTATCAAATTCACCAACGATAAATGGTTAAAACAAGATTATGCAAGCCAGTTTTTTAACTACTGTTCTATTACCTATCGCGCTAGCTATCATTATGCTGGGGATGGGTCTATCGTTGCTGCCAGAAGATTTTCAGCGTGTAAGGAAGTATCCTAAAGCTGTCTCGATAGGCTTAATAAGTCAGTTAATTATTTTACCTATTATTGGCTTTGTAATTGCTAAAGTTGTGCCAATGCCACCTGCGATCGCCGTCGGGTTAATGATACTGGCACTGTGTCCAGGTGGGCCATCATCAAATCTAATTACATACCTGGCAAAGGGAGATGTTGCACTCTCTGTCACCCTGACAGCATTGAGCAGTATCATCACAGTATTTACGATTCCCACGTTTGCAAATCTTGCACTCCAGCATTTTATCCGTCGAACTGCTGCGATCGCACTACCCATTAGTTCAACGATGCTGCAAATTTTTCTAATTACGCTCGTTCCGATTGGGTTGGGAATGTATTTGCGGCAAATATTTCCAGAACTTGCCCTCCGCCTCGAAAAAGTTACTAGCCGCCTGGCGATCGCATTACTGGCGATCGTTATCATCGCACTCATCATTCGCGAGTGGGATCGCCTCCCTGGCTTTATTCTTCAGGTTGGAATCTCTTGTGTGCTGTTGAATGTCTTTTCAATACTTGCAGGGTTATATATTAGCAAGCTGTTCAACCTCGATCTTGCTCAGCAAATCTGCATTGCCATTGAAGTTGGTATTCAAAATGGTACACTTGCGATCGCAATTACCGCCGGACTACTTAACAACCCTGATATGGCAGTTCCTGCTGCTGTTTACAGCTTGTTTATGAATCTCACAGGGTTTGTTGCCATTGGCTACGGTAGAAAGTTGGTTCTGTCGCAAAAAGTGAAGAAGATGGTAGGGTAGGTGGTTAGATTGATGGGCGGTATTACCTAGCGCGGTGGCAATGCAAAAAGGCTGGAGGAGCAGGAATGGTGAACGCTATTCCAACGAGGAGTATCCTCCCCGTTTACGAGAAGGGATAGGGTAGTGTCGTTTACGGGGGGATTGAGGGGGTTTTTAGGATTTATGGAAGAGAGCTATTGCTTCCTTTGATAGTTCACGGTCATGAACTTGTGCCACTGCCCGTCATCGCCCAACACATGCGATGTCAGCACCCGGCGATCGTTGCTCTTAAACTCGATTGCATCCTTGTACTTCGCCATCTTCTCCTCGCCAGTCATAGCGGGTCCCTCGGAATTGAGCGTCAGCACCCTTGCAGCCGCGTCCAGTTCGCCGTCGTACACCCAGAGGTAGGTCATCATCGATCCGATCCAGGTGCCCACGTACCGCTGTTTGTGCGGATCATAGCCGAGCGTCAGCATCGTCGTCGCGGCTCCGCAGCCAGGCATCTCACCCTGTCCTTCCGCTAGAATCCAGAGTCCATCGAGCGATCGCACGCTCTCGGTTCCCGTAGCTTTCTCTGAAAGCTGCTCCGATCCCATCTTCACCTCCGTTTCATATGTCCACTCGCCGACGAGCTTTTGTAGCCAATCGTGTTCCTTGTGCAGTTCAGTCTTCATTTTGTTGCCTCCTGTTGTATCCCAAAACAGCGTAATGTTTGCCTGTGCTTTTTCCCATTCATCAGTTGTCAGGCACGTGATTGAGAGTTGTTCCATAAGACTAGGCAGCTTGGTCACAGTTAATCATCCACGGAATGCCAAATTGATCGACCAGCATACCAAAACGGTAAGCCCAAAACGTTTGCTGGAGCGGCATTCGCACCGTGCCGTTTTCTGCTAATGTGTGAAAGATGCGCTCCGCTTCTACCGGATCGTTAAGACTAATAGATACGGAAAAACCTTTTGTTTCTTCATAATATTCAGGTAGACTGTCAGAACCCATCAATTCCTGGTCGCCGATCATCAGTCCGACATGCAGAATTTGATTGCGCCATTCCGGTGGTACCTGATCTGCCATTGGTGACTCTGGCGACTCTGCATAAGTCATCATCGTTGTGATTTTGCCCCCTAGACACTGCTCATAGAACTTAAACGCCGCCTCGCATTGACCGTTGAACATCAGATAAGGGTTTAATTGCATGGTGTACTCCTTGGGCTGATTGTGAATGAGGAATGCGATTAGCACTTCACGCTAATCCGAAGGAACCACGTGAAACGGTGTGACTGCTTAGGAGGAACCTTTAAAAAAATCCCAGCCTTATATTTTTTCGGCTTATTCAAAATCTCTCCTGGTGGGGGCAGCACCCTACCGGGCTAGATAGCGGTTGGTTTTTTTCTTGGTTAGTGCCTTAATGAGCAATTGTAGTACTTTTGTACTATAATTAATCTTAAGAAAGACTAAAATGTGTGTTGGAATTGTTCTAAATCGTTTCTGGATAGTTCAGCACCCCATTGAAGACAGTTGCAAATAGTGCAGGCGATCGCTACCTTCGTAGAGCGTAAGCAGTTCTGTGAATGAGGTATCCGGCGATCGCGTGAGTGCAGCAAAGGGAATTCAGTACGTGGGTATCAACGAAGTGATTGCCACATCTGGTGTAGCAAAACGCACCTTATACCGTTGGTTGCCTTCAAAAGACAAACTGATTGAAGAGGTGACGACGCATCGTGCAACTGTGTAGTTGCAAGGGTTTGAGCACCAGGAGTTTGAACAGTCTAACTACTAACTTATTGGCGTTGCTGATTGAAAGTATGAAACTTTTAACATTAGATTGACAATATATTGGTGTAGAAGCAATTCATGAATTGCTTCTACAAAATTCATACCTCGATTCAGCAAAGCCAACTTATTAAATTCTCAAATACTTCTTTTTTACCTTCGCGAATATACTCTGTATGCGTAATTTTTTCACGCGCATTCTTGTCAGGCTCTTAATATTAGCAGGTTGATGTATTTTGTGGTCAAAAAACTCATTTAATTCATCCAGAATGATTTGCAAACGCTGAGTAATATTTTCAGTCCGATACTCTGCGAAAAAATCTTCAGGTAATGCTGGCGATGTCCAATCTGCAAGAACTTTTAAAATACGTTGAATATCATATTCTTTTGAATAACCAGCGATTTTATAGCAATTAAATCCAGGATCTAAGTAATCAGACAGTCCACCGTTGATACTGGAGAAGACCTGACAACCACAAGCAAGAGCTTCCATTGGTTGCAGACCAAATCCTTCACTTACGCCCTGTAGTGCCCAATATTCAGCAGAATCATAAAGATAAACCTTAGCCCGATTGAATAGTCCTGCTAAATATTCTACATAGGAATCAACTACAAATACTTGACAATGCCGCTGCAAAGCTGGAATCAATTCCTGCATTAAATATTCAGAAGATTTGCGAGCCTGAACTAAAACATCAATATCTCTTTCAATATTTAAATTTTGAAATTCATTACCAATTTGATTGGGCAAATAATAAATCAAAGAATTAGGTGAAAGTTGTCCCCAATATCCCATTGTATTGCGGCTAACAGTGATAATTGGAATACTCCCAGGAAGTTTAAAACCGTAACCAGCACTGTGAGCATGGTACACAACATTATATTGTTTGAGCTTGGCAACAAGTTGAGCTACATCAAATCCCCAACTAACGACAAAAATCACATCATCTAAATTTTTCTGTTGAATTACATCATCTATGAAAAGTTTTCCCTCTTCTCGTTGACGGTAAGTCACGACATCAGCATGACAAATGAGCTTGGCTAGATTAAATGTTTTTAATTCTGCCCAAAGACCACCGCAGGCAAATTTGCCATCTGTCCCAGGGAGTAAAAAATAAAGTTTTCTCATGATATTGATTTTCCTGAATGAGCGATTAGGGACTGGGGACTGGGGACTAGGGATTAGGGATTAAAAACTTTCTCCCCATCTCCCCCTCTCCCCATCTTCCCCTCTCCCCCTCCTCTCACTCCCGCCAGCGTACTTTCACAAAATACGCTTCTCGTCCCCAAACGTCATGGGTACGTGTTATGTTTTCAGTTTCTAAATTAAAGGGAATAGCAGTTGTCAAGTAACGTTGTGCTAAAGCACCTATATTAGGGGCTAGTTCTGCTGCTGTTGTTGCCGCTAATCCTAAACCAACGAGTTGTTCAATCGGTCCTCGTGGTAGCAAAACATGAGCACCTACAGCAAGTCCAGCTGTCAACAACATTGCCACTGATAAATTTGTGCCGCAACGGGGATGTACAGCTAAATGCCATTCTCCATTCGTCAGCCGATGTAGGGCAAGTGTAACCGCGCGTCGCAAATCGCTGATATTGACCTCGCCATAAAGGAAAAATCCCCGATCTGTAGACAAACCACTTAAAAGTTCGTTGTCTATCTGAAAATTGCTAGAGGTGACGAGAGGAGGATGAGTGCTTTTAGATTCACTCAGAACCCAAACTGTGGCATGTTCTAGAGCATGAACCTGTCGCAGCATGAGAATTTCTTTCAAGCCTGGAATAAACGATAGCTGTCTGAGTAAATCGGCATCTAAGGTCGGTTGAGGTGTGGTTAAATCAAAATTAACAAAGTCAAACGGAAACTCGTTTGTTTTCGCATAAGTAGAAGTATTCATAACAACACTGCTCCCCAAGCTGATGGAGCAATATAGATTTCTTTCAAATGTACCGTTTCAGCCCGTGGATTGTTGCTAATTTTTGTTGACTACTACTAGAACGTCGATTCAGTATTCAGAAATTGTCTTTATGGGTGAGATAAGGGAGACACCCTTCGGGAGGTCAAAAGTCAAAAGTCAAGATTCTAATGCGTGACTTTTGACTTTTGAATTGTTTTGTCCTCCTTATCCTTCTTTTCATTTGAAGATTACTGAATCGGTGCCATGCAGGAGGCAGAAGGGAATAATATTTGTACCACATGCTTTTTGGTTTTCTCTAGCTATCTAGTTGTTTCTGCCGCGCTGCACTAGATATTTTGTCTTTTAAGCAAAGGCGAAACTTACCAAGGGCATTTGGCAGCGGTGAAAGGCGTCCACTCTGTGGAAAGAAGCAGCGTCTCCCTCGCGCCAATGTCCTTGTCCATACAGTTGGGATGCTTGACCTAGCCAACATGATTCTCATAAGTGGGGAAAACTGTCTTAGCCCCTAACAAATATTCCAGTACTCTGTTGCGCTTAATTTTGAAAGGTTCACACTGAACGTCAGGCGTGAGGAGAAGAACAAATAAAAACCTATCAAAATGGGCTTAGCAGCATACTAGTAATCTGTTAATTCATTGTTTGGGTTGGGCAGAGGACAGCAATTGACATCGTTCAAGCAGACTTTGCCCCAGTGCAATGCCCAGCGGACAAGAGCTACTCGATTGTCTGTACCCGTTTTGGTGAGAATGTTGCTGATATGGTTATCAACTGTACGCTTACTAATTTCAAGTTTAGCTGCAATTTCTTGATTAGTTAAGCCAGCGGCCACTAAGTCGATAATTTGCAGTTCTCTGTCTGACAGACTTACAGGGGTCTGAGACTCGCCACCAGCCATGCTTTATTTTATCCTCCTTGGTATATGTACTTAATCGCTCTTTTTCATTCTAGAAGATTCTTTTGCTGGTAGGCATTTCCAGTGTTAGCAGTAATACTTATTATTAATTTTTCTTTTTAAATCGGTTATGTAGCAGTAGGGTGGCACATAAAATTGTATTTTATTTTACAAATAAAAAATCAAGCAAAAATATTACCACATTAAATAACACTAATTAGAAGAATTAACAGTAATTTTGAGTGGCAGAAAATGCTGTTTAATTGTATGAACAACTGCCGACAAAGGAATAGAAATTATTGTAGATTTTATACTGGAAATTTCTCTTCCAAAATCGAAATTTTAAAATCAGATGAGTAATTCCCGTGTTTTGTGCTTGGGTGAAATTTTATTTGATTGTTTAGCCGATCAATTAGGGCGATCGCTCGAAGAGGTCGAGTCTTGGACTCCCTACCCAGGGGGTGCACCAGCTAACGTAGCCTGCGCCTTGGTAAAGCTGGGGATACCAGCAGGATTTATCGGTTGTGTGGGTGAAGATGAACCTGGTAATGAACTGGTAGAGCTATTGCAAAAAATAGGTGTAGATACAACTGGTGTGCAACGTCATTCCACGGCACCAACCCGGCAGGTTTATGTTGTGCGTTCCCTATCGGGCGATCGCCACTTTGCTGGATTTGGACAGTATAGTACCACAGAATTCGCTGACACCCGCCTGCAAGCAGGGCAATTACCAATCAAGCTATTTGAAGCAGCAGATTTTTTGGTTGTAGGTACTCTAGAATTAGCCTATCCCGAAAGTGGTAAAGCAGTTCGCCGTGCTTTGGAACTAGCAGAAGAATACAACCTCAAGGTTTTGTTAGATGTTAATTGGCGTCCTGTATTTTGGACGAATCCTGACATTGCACCGCAAACGATTCGCGAATTATTCAAACAAGTCGATTTTCTCAAACTCTCACTAGAAGAAGCTGAATGGCTATTTGGCACCAGAAGACCGAGAGAAATTCTCAACCGCCTCGACTCCGTGGAGGGTGTAGTGGTGACGGATGGAGAACACGGTTGTGCTTACTCCTTTGAAGAAAATGACGGTGAGTTACCAGCTTTTTCTGTTTCTGTTGCTGACACAACTGGTGCGGGCGATAGCTTTGTAGCTGGGTTAATTCAGCAATTACTAACTCATGGGATGCAAAGCTTGAGCGACCCAGAAAAAACCAAACAAATTGTCACCTATGCAACTGCTGTCGGGGCGCTGACGACAATGAAACCAGGGGCGATCGCATCTCAACCTACCGCAGCGGAAGTGGAAGCTTTTCTTTTGCAGCAGTCCAAGTCATGATAAGCTGTCGCGCTTCTATTTTGCATGATTTAAGCTTTGGGAAGATTGGTCAGACCCTCCCCCCACTCTCCCTCTTCCCCTCTGCGATCGTGAAAAAATTAAATGCCTGACAGCTCAGTAGGGACGGGTTTTGCGGATAATACTCAACTGAGGCGACAATTTATCTGGTAAACCCAACCCTACACAAATTTCATGAGTCTTGAGCAGGTTAGATCTGCAAACTATCCCTAATCTCTTGAACAATTTCCTGTGGCGGCTGTGAAATATCCACATAGATAGCATCAGCAGGTTCCTCAAGGGCATCAAGCTGACTTTGAAGGAGTTTTTCGGGCATAAAATGATTTTGCCGCTCTTGTAAGCGTTTTTGAATCAATTCAAACGACCCTTGAAGATAAACCAACTTGATGCGTTTATCACCAATTAAAAAATACTGGCGATAGCTATCTTTGAGTGCTGAACATGCCAGTACAACATTTTGATTTTCTTCCAACCAATTTTTGATTGCTGCTTGTATATCTTGCAGCCAAGGCAATCTATCAGCATCATCCAGAGGAATACCACGGCGCATTTTGTCGATATTTTTGGGCAAATGGAAATTGTCGGCGTCGCGAAATTCCCATTGCAATGAGTCTGCCAATAGTTGACCTATGGTAGTTTTACCGGAACCAGAGACGCCCATTATGAGGATTATCATTACCAATTGCTAACTGAAGACTGGTTAGTTTTTGTGAATTATCTCCAATTTTTAGGCATTCTATACTTAATAAAAACTCTCTAAAAATATATTTGCGCCCCTGTCTTGAGAGTAAGTAGCCAAGGTGAAACATGGCAAAATCACGAAAAAAGGAAGAAATGCTATCTCTCCTTTCTCAAATACAGGAGAATCCTACCACTGAAGAAGCGATCGCCAGCTTGCGCCAAGTTCTAAACAGCAAGTATTCTGTTGCTATTGCTAGAACTGCAAAAATAGTAGGTAAATTTGCCATTGTTGAGTTGATTCCCGACCTTGTAGCAGCTTTTGCTCGCATGATGGTCAATCCTACGGTAACAGACCAAGGTTGCCTTGCCAAAAAAGAGATTGCTGAAACACTCTATCGCCTGGAATACAGCGACGAAAATCTTTTTCTTGAAGGTATTAGGCATGTGCAGATGGAACCCATTTGGGGAGGAAAAGAAGATACTGCTGCTCACCTACGGGGAATTTGTGCCTTAGGTCTGGTGAGGATGAACTACTCAGATGTAATGAACGAGTTAGCAGATTTGCTGGCCGATCCAAAACCAGAGGCAAGGGTTGCTGCTACTCGTGCGATCGCGTATAGTGCCAATCCCCAAGGTGTGCCATTACTGCGTTTGAAAGTCCGCATTGGCGATCCAGCTCCTCAAGTTCTCTCGGAATGTTTCACCGCTTTGCTACAACTTGCTCCCCAACAGTCACTTCCTTTGGTAGCTAGTTTTCTCGTTGACTCAGAGGAGCAAATCTGTGAGCTAGCGGCATTGGCATTAGGTGAATCGCGATTGGATGCAGCATTTGATACCCTGAAAAACTGGTGGGAGCGAACAAGGAGTGCAGAACTTCGTCGCACAGGATTATTGGCAATTGCCATGCTGCGACACGATCAAGCTTTGGAGTTTCTGATATCACTCGTTGCAGAAGGAAAAGACTTGGACGCCAAAGATGCGATCGCAGCATTAAGTATTTATCGAGAAGACTATGAACTGTGGCAACGAGTTTATAAGGCAGCTGAGCAACGAGCAGATATCAGCTTCCTCCAAGCAATAGCCATGCAAAGTTAAATGCTTGGTGTCTTAGTGTCTTTGTGGTTTAAAAAAGATTTTTTCACCACCAAGACACCAAGACACAAAGGTAAAAATAAGCTGCCATTATCGCGCATCAGTTAGCGATATTTCCTAACCTAACTTGCAGCAACTTGACTCAATTCATGTATGGCAACTTTGCCGCTGTTGCCCGAATTTGGTCAGCGTGAGCTACTAATTGACCGCAAGCATCCCATGTACCGGAAATAAACATATTTTTGGCTCCTTCGCTCATTGAAATAGGAGCAGAAAAGTCACCACTTTGCACCTGCATTGTTTCCAAGTTCACTGTCATAGGTGCTTGGGGATTAGCAGCTAGAAGGTCTTGCAGTTGTTTAACAGTGGCAGCATCAGCAGTAACGCAGGGAATACCCATCGCTACACAATTACCGAAAAAGATTTCCGCGAAGCTTTCGCCCACCAGCGCTTGAATACCCCATTTAGCGATCGCTTGGGGTGCGTGTTCTCGTGAGGAACCACAGCCAAAGTTGCGGTTGACGACCAAAATTTTTGCGCCTTGATACTGCGGTTGATCAAAGGGATGTTGTCCTTTGAGTGCAGCGCGATCGTCAGCAAACGCGTGTGCGCCTAAGCCATCAAAGGTGACACAGCGCAAAAAACGGGCAGGAATAATGCGGTCAGTATCAATGTCATTGCCCACTAAAGGAATACCGCGTCCGGAAACTGCTTTAACTTCACTTGCCATAAGACTTTTGGATTGAGGAGTAGGGGAAAAATGTCAGTTGTGTCAAGCTTTGTGTCTTTGTACGCCAGTCGCTACAACGGGGGGAACCCCCAAGGGCGCGCTGGCTCGTCTTTGTGTTTCAAAAATATGTTTTATTAACCACCAAGGCACCAAGACACTAAGAATTAATTCAACAACTCACGCACGTCAAATACTTCGCCTTTCACCGCCGCTGCTGCAACCATCGCGGGACTCATCAGCAAAGTGCGGCCGGAGGCTGAACCTTGTCTACCTTTAAAGTTACGGTTGGAGGAAGAGGCGCTGATCTGTTGTCCCTGAAGTTTATCAGGGTTCATGGCCAGGCACATCGAACATCCGGGTTCGCGCCACTCAAATCCTGCTTCCGTGAAGATTTTATCTAGTCCTTCTGCTTCAGCTTGCTGTTTCACCCGTTCGGAACCAGGGACTACGAAGGCTTTGATTCCTGCGGCAACGTGCCGTCCCTTGGCAACTTTGGCGGCTTCTCGCAAATCGCTGATTCGTCCGTTGGTGCAGCTGCCAATAAAGCAGACATCGACTTTGGTGCCTTGGATGGGTTGACCGGGAGCAAGACCCATATAATTGTAAGCTTCTTCAGCTATTTGGCGGTCATCTTGGGGTAGTTGTTGGGGAGAGGGTACGGACTGGTCAATTCCGATACCTTGACCGGGAGTTATACCCCAAGTGACGGTAGGAGGAATGTCAGCAGCATCGAAAACTACTACATCATCGTACTCGGCGTCGGCATCACTCTTGATGGACTCCCACCAAGCAACTGCTTTGTCCCAATCTGCACCTTTGGGGGCAAAGTCTCTACCCTTGAGGTATTCGTAGGTGACTTGATCGGGGTTGATATAGCCGCAACGTGCACCGCCTTCGATCGCCATATTGCAGACTGTCATCCGTTCTTCCATGCTCATTTGTGCAAAGGTGGTACCTGCAAATTCGTAGGCGTATCCGACACCACCTTTCACACCGAGGGTACGAATAATATGGAGGATGACATCTTTGGCGTAGACTCCTGGTTTGAGAGTGCCGTTGACTTCGATTTTGCGGACTTTGAGTTTAGACAGGGCCAGGGTTTGGGAAGCGAGAACGTCGCGGACTTGGCTAGTACCAATACCAAAAGCGATCGCCCCAAAGGCACCGTGGGTTGAAGTATGGCTATCTCCACAGGCGATCGTCATTCCAGGTTGGGTGAGTCCTTGTTCTGGCGCAATCACATGCACAATCCCCTGATTTCCAGAACCAATATTGTAGAAGGTAATGCCATTTTCTTGACAATTCTGCTCTAGCGCCTGCATCATTTCTTCTGCCAGAGTATCAGCAAAAGGACGTGCTTGATTTGTTGTTGGTACGATATGGTCTACCGTAGCGACTGTCCGCTCTGGAAACAATACTTTCAAACCCCGCTCCCTCAGCATAGCAAAGGCTTGGGGACTGGTAACTTCATGGATCAGGTGTAGTCCAATTAATAGTTGCGTTTGTCCTGAAGGAAGTTTACCAACAGTGTGTAAGTCCCAAACTTTATCAAATAGTGTACCTTTGCTCATACTTGAATTTGTTTTAAGCTGTCGCATTTTTTAGATGGTATCAAATAAAGTGAATTAGCTACCGCCAAGCCTAAGGCTATAGCGAGAGCTTTTTGTTACCTATAATCTTCACGATAGAAAAGCTTGTTAGTCATGTCCAATATATTTTTGTTGCTTAACTAATATGTAAGAGATATGAGTCTCATTACTTTTTAGATAAAAGTAAGGCATCTGTGAGATTAGGCAGCGCGATCTTTAGACGCCCGTCAGAGGGGCTTCCCGTAGAGTAGGCAGTTCATGATGCCTACTTATTTACGTTCGTTGTGACTTGATTTAATTTGTAAATTTGTAAATTTTTATGTTGATACAATATAGTATGCGGAAAATATCGCTTCTGCCAAAGAAATACTAATAGTAAAGAAAAACAATCTATAATTTACGCTGATTTTTGCATAACCTAGCCATGATGAGAGATATGTGTAAATAAATTTTCACAGAAGCATCCACACTCTATCTGTAGGTAAATTCAAAAGCTCAGGTAGCAAAAACATATTAGGAGGTTGGGCAGACATGGCGAAAAGTTGGGAGTGCGATGGTGTGCCAAAAGATGGAAAATCCTACCCCCATCAAAATCCTCCAGGAAAGCACGATCCCTATGAAAATTTTGGGGCAGACTGTGTAATTTGTGGCTTACCGAAGGAGGCTATGATTGGTGATAAAAGTAAACCTCCGGTAAAAGCGATCGCAGCGGCGATAACTGGTGTTCTAACTTTGGCTGTTATTAGTGGTTATCAGATTTGGCAGTCTCAATCTTGCCGTGGAAATAAACAAAAAATTAATGGCATCTGTATAGCAGTTGATTCCACTGTTGCTATTTCTTCTACTTTATCTGCTTCTACTTCTGCTCCTACATCATCTCCAAGTGCTGCAATCTCTCCTGCTGCTCCCGTAAATACATATCCTACCTTGAAAGTAGCGAATGTTCCTACGGTAATATTTAGATACGGAGGCTCTACAAGCTTTGCACCGTTAAGGAATCCGGCGATAGTAGAGCGAATTAATCAAGCACATCCGGGGTATCAATTGGTTTATACCGAACCGCCATCAGGAAATAAGCCTGGTTCTGGTATCGGCATCAAAATGCTGATAGACGGTCAACTGAGTTTTTCCCAATCTTCTCGACCTGTAAAAGATGCCAAGTACAAAGCAGCAAAAGAGCGGAATTTCCAGTTGGAACAAATACCTGTTGCCATTGATGGAATTGCTATTTACATCAATCCTCAAATATCTATCTCTGGTTTGACAGTATCCCAAATTAGAGACATCTTTACTGGAAAAATCACTAATTGGAAACAAGTGAGTGGTTCCGATCTTGCAATTACCGTTATCAGTCGCGATCCTCAAGATGGGGGTACTCCTGAATATTTTCAAGAAACAGTCTTAGGAAAAGCTGATTTTGCTTCGTCTGCAAAACCATACGTGAGAGACACTACAAGTGGTATCAAAAAGGTGGCTACAACTCCTGGGGGAATTGGTTACGCTACTGCTTCAGAAGTTTGCAATCAAAGTTTAGTAAAAACTCTCCCAATCGGGAGAGAAATTAATAAAGGTTTTATTACTCCTTGTAACGGAAAGGAAGTAAATAAAGCTGTTTTTGCCAAAGACACTTACCCGATAACCAGGCGGTTGTTTGTGATAGTTAAACGAGATGGCAAATTAGATGAACAGTCTGGTGTTGCTTATGCCAATATGCTGTTGAGTGACGAAGGTCAACAAATAGTAAATCAAGCTGGCTTGGTTCCTCTGCGCTAACAAAATCTACATTTAAAATTCCACATCCATGAGTAGATTTCGTCGTAGTTTGTGGCTGTACCCTTTGTTCCAAATTCCGTTGATATTCTTTGTTATTTGTTTAGTTGCGGCAGCTTTGTGTGGGTTTTTAAGACTGGGTAAACCTGATGTGGCGGTGGCGATCGCCTTAGATTTAAGCCAAAGTACTTACCAAGGGCAGCCATTCAACGCACCCAACACGTTTATGGCTCAAGAAGTAGCAGCAGTGCAAGCATACCTAGAACTTAATTCACAACAATTAAGTTCTCCCAATCAGATTCAGATTTTTGGCTCTGCCGATCAAGTTGTACCTCTAACTAATTCCTTTTCTAGCGATAAACAAAAGTTAGAATCCCAGCTAAATCAAGCTTTAGCGAATCCTATCTTGCCCTTACAAGTTGGTGAAGGAACTAATGTTGATAAAGCTATTGAGGAAAGTACAAAAGTCCTCAGCAGTATTCAAAATCACTGTCGTGAATTATTAATCGTTACTGATGGAATTGCTGAGGTGTCAGAAACTGTTATTAGTCAAGCTGTAAGTAAAGATGTAAAAATTAATTCTTTAGTAGTAGGTGCAGATGCCTCTACACTCAAGTTAGCTGCTAGCATCACACAGGGGATTTACGTATCGGGTTTGTATAATATTCAAGAACTATTTACAAACATTTTTTTTGATAGTTTTAACAGTAACCAAAGATGGGTTAATTTCTGGCGAGGTTGTGCCTGGATTGCTTTTATGTGGTTGCTAACTTTACCTCTAGATAAATTAATTCTTCAGGGATTGTTCAATTTGCCAATGAATTTGAGCGGACAGTTAGCAATAGGCAATGCTTTATTTTGGACTGTGGTGACACCTCTAATTATGTGGAGAGTATGGGGTTTACCATTTTTATCGTCATGTTAAAAAAAGGTGAATTAAAAAATAATTTTTTTGTAGAGGCGCAATTAATTGTGACTCTATTAATGTTTAGTCACTAAATTAAAATAATAGTTAAAAAGTTAACCTACTTATAATTAGGAGAAAATCATGTCAGCATTAGAAGAAAAAAGTATGGTTCCCACTGTATTTGTGGGTGTGGGTGGGACGGGAGTAGAAGTATTGTCGCGGGTGCGGCGATTAGTAGAAGAAACTTATGGTAGTTTAAAAAATTTTCCGATAATTAGTTTTGTAAGTATAGATACAGATAAAGATTACAAAGTTAGCAATCCAGAGGCGGCGGGTTCGCCTTTACAAGACCATGAAAAACATTGGGCAAGTGTCAGTGGTAGAGAAGTACAAGACATTTTGTCTAATATGGAAAATTATCCTTGGATTGAGTCTTGGTTTCCCAGAGAATTAGAGCGCAATATTGGTGCATTAGAAGCAGGTGCAGGTCAAATTCGTGCCTGCGGTCGCTTCGCCTTTTTTTATAATTACCACAAGATCAAAGCCAGATTTCATGAGGCGTGCGATCGTGTCAAAGGTCACGATCATATTATGCTGGATAAATACGGCATTAGAGTTCAAAGTAGTGGTTTAAATGTTTTTGTCGCCGCCTCTATTTCTGGTGGTACTGGTAGCGGTATGTTGATTGACCTCGGTTACTGTATTCGTAACTGGCTCAAAGGACAAGGGAGTCCTTTAATTACAGCAATTGTACCGATGCCTAATGCTTTTGCCAATATTAATGTAGGCGATCGCGTTCTTGCCAATGGCTACGCTGCGTTGATGGAATTAAGCTATTTTTCTGACCATAGAACTGAGTATGTAACTCAATTTAGTTCTGGTTTAGTGGATGAAGTTAAGAGCAAACTTCCACCTTTTGATTTTACTTATTTAGTTGGAACAAAGAATGGCGAAAGTGAGTTTAATATTGAGCAACTGCGAGAAATGATCGCTCAAAATATTTTCTTAGATTTAACTTCTGACTTTGCACCGCATAAACGTTCAATTCGAGATAATATTAAAGGTTCGTGGGCACAAGCAGACCCAGGTGGAAGGGGCTATCCCAAAAATTTTATGAGCTTTGGTCTGGCAACAATTGAAATTCCTATAGCTCAGATTCGTGCTTCTTTATCTAGTCGCTTGGGTATGGATTTAATTAATTGGTGGTTAAATGAATCCGTACCTCTACCAGCAAACGTTTTAGATTTGGTACAAGGCGATATTCTTAAACGCCTGCGATTAACAGAAGCCGAATTGTTGACAGACATTGCTGCGGCACAAGATAAATCTTATATATCAGAAATTTCTGCCTGGGTTAATACTATCCGCAATGAAATCGCTACAGATAATAAACTGCAATGTACCCATCAAGGTGTAAATGTGATTGGAGCAGAGCGTGGTAAAATTTTGGAGTTTGACAAATATCTGACTTCTAAAGTTGATGAATATCGCGTCAATCACTTGCGGGAATTAAGCCCTGATGAGCGCACCCACGGCGATTTTCTCCAAAAAATGTATGACAACCGCAATCGCATTATTCAACAAAGCAGAAAAGCTATAGAGACGGAATTTTATAAAATAATTAGCGATCGCAACCAGGGGCCAAAATTTGCCGATGCTTTTCTGACCACAGTGCGTCAATTATTTGCCAATACAACTGAAAAATTTCGCCGAGAGTCGGAAAAAACTTGGCAACCCAACGAAATTAATCGTCAGCGACAGTATGAAGCAGCGCTGCAAGATATCATCCAATTTAAAAACTTGTTTGGTTTAACAAAACAAGCTCAAATGGAAAAGTATTGTGAGGATGCACTCACAGGTTTAGAAGCGAGCTTCATTGCTTTTATTCAACGTAAAAGCCGTACTTTAGCTCTAGAAGTAATTGCCCGGATGCAGGAACATTTAGATATAATGGAACGGCGACTGGCGCGGTTTAATCAAAAGTTGAAACAATTGCGTGACGATTTTAAACAAAAAGCCGATCGCGAAGCTGACAGTGCTGATGCTCTCAAAATTAACGGGTTTAAACTTTATAACCGAGAAGAACTCAATCTGCTTTATCAAGATATGATTGAACAGTTAGCGGGAGCTTCTGAAGGTAGCCAGAGCTTGTATGAACTTGGACTAAATCAAATTTGCTCAACAATGGCGGAAGATGTGTTGAGAGATATCAGTCCCCTGTGGAAACAAACCCGCGCCGCAGGTGAAGTTATGCAACTATTCGACATCACTCAGTTGCATAACGTCCATGATGAGGACTTCAAAGCAACCATAGCCCAAAAAACTCAAATAGTTATCGAAAATTCTCCCCAACAAAGTCGATTGAAACAGGACTTAGCAGCGTGCGATCGCCTTTTAAAAACTTTACAAAATGATCCAGAAGCAATTCGTAGCAACATTCGTATCGCTCATCAAAAATCCCAACCTCTAATACCACTTTCCCAAGCGGTTCTCTCAGGTGCTGATGCTGGATTTACCCCCGCCATCAATACTAAAGTCGCCGTAGTTGGTGGTCGCAACAGCAGCGATCCGGCTGTCATCAAACTAATACCCTATTTACAAGAACGGGTAGGAAACGCTGACTCTATCACCCCTCTAGGACAACAAGAACGACATCGGATCGTTTTTGTCCAAGAAAAAGGCGGTTTTTCCTTGCGTTGTATTGATGGTATGCGCAAACTACGCCAATCCTACCAAGACTGGAAAGGAAAGTCGATTGAAGCAAAAAGGGCGCGTCTTAAGGGTGAAAGTAAAGACCCTCCCATCCCCGTCCACATACAAAAAGAACCTCCTTTTTGGGATGTGTTTCCCGAAAATCCACAAGTGTTTAAACTGGTAGTGCAAGCAAGAGCCTTTGAAGTATTGCGGCTAGAGGAAAACCGCAACACCAAAGAAAAGGTGATTCGCTACACTCGCCAAACTAAAATTGGGTCAGAAAATGTAGAAATAGCTTCTAGTTGGGAAGAAGTGGTACAAGTACTAGAAGTGTTAGCATGTCGCCCCGATCAAGAAGAAATTCGCCGTCAGGTGATGGAAAAACTGCAAAGCGCCGACCAATTACAGAACAAGCAAAACTTGTATAACCAACTAATCACCTATTTAGAATGGCGAGAAGCAGAACTAGAGGAATTTGGCGGAAGCGATCGCCCAGAATACAAACGTGAAGCAGCAATTATTGAGGATGTCATCACTGCTTATAAACTACATGATGACAAAGTTATAGAGCCACCAGAAATACCCAAGCAACCTAAAGTTACTGACCTGCCAATTACACCCAACCCATCAGAAGAAACTCTCTCTGATTCTGTTTTTTGTACCCAATGCGGTGAGCAAAACCCCACTAAGTCTAATTTTTGCTTCAACTGTGGTGCTCAGTTGGTGAAACGTCGAACATCCTTTAATAACTGATAGAAACGCTTATCAAAACAGAAAAACGTCTTTGCGACTCCGCGTTTGGCTGTCTTTCGCGTCAGTTTTTAGCTGAGGATATACTTTAAAGCATTTTAACGACTTATGCAAAATTTGAACTATATTTTAACACAACTTTACTATTTTTAAAATTTTAAAAACGTCTTCATATCATGAAATAGTAATTTCTGTAGTCTAATTGACGACAGTTTAATAAAAAATAGCATACACTAGGAAATATAAGCCTCCTCTAAAAAATAAAACTGGGGAGGACATATGGGATATCAATGTGCGAGGAGGTAATTCCTATGCAAATAGTCCAGGGATCAACAGAGTTAGAATATGCCTTTCTGTTTACTCTTAGAAAGGTAAATTCCATAACTACAGGAGGTTTTAAACCATTTTTTGATAATTTACCTGTTGACCCTTACATTAAAGGCAACTATCGCTTAAGAAGATTATCGCGTTTTATAGTTTCTGGAGATAAATTAATCAAACTACCTCATGGTTATCTCTTTCAAAGTAAAGATTACAATCCCTTAGTGGGTGATATCAAAAGAGAGTTTACAGAATTAGAAGATGCACTCATAGAACTGGACATATTTAAAAATCTAGTTTTAGCATTTAGCGATTCCTGTAAACTGCACCCAGAAGCGGAAATAGGAGTGCATCAAATCAGAACTACTTGTACGCCGGATAATTTTGGCAACCCAGCACCTGAAGGTATACATAGAGATGGTACTGATTTTATCGGTATCTTCTCAGTTGATAGAGACAATATTCAAGGTGGAGAAACACATTTATATACTGCCAAAAAAGAAAAGCCTGTTTTCAATAAAATTCTGAATCCGGGAGAACTACTATTAATCAACGACCATAAATTCTTCCACTATACTACTCCTATTAAACCGATCGGTGATGGTATAGGTACAAGAGATGTATTTGTGCTGACTTCTCCAAGTTTGCTTTCAGATTAGTTGGTTGTTGTTGGTTGGTAGTTGTTTGGGTTATCAACCAACAACCAACTACGAACAAACAACAATTTCAATTCACAGCAAATATTTGACAATCTACAAGATATGGGGAATTGAAAGCTGTCATTTCCCCAGCTTTCTTACCCGGAATTGGAAACAATCTTGCTGATAGGGGTTTATCTAGCTTGATGGCTAGAGTTGCCATATCAATTAATATGGCTGCAATCTTTTCTATTGTGATATCACCCTGAATAGGCACTGTATCAAGTCCACAACCACAAACTGCTGAATACAATAATAAGTTAGTAATATCATAAGTCTGTTCGTTAGCTCTTGCTGCTAAACCAATATCTTCGCAAACAGGAAGCATTAAACCAGAATAACCACATACTTTGACTGGTACATTTTTCAAAACACGAGTCAGCATACCAGAAATTGTCAGTGTTCCTAGATACCCAAACTTGCCACTCATGAGTTTTTCGTAAGCAAAAGCAATACTTTGTTTTTGATCCAAAGGTGATGTCAGTGATGTGTCAATGCCATTGTATGTAATCGCAAATTTTGCAGATATTGTTTCAGCTATATCTGCTACTTGTTTTAATTCTTCTGCCAAGAGGATTCGGAGATTTTCTTCTGCTGCTTGAATATCATGGTTAGCTAGAGAAAAGGCTTTCATTACCAACTCACTGCACTCTACACCAATCGCAAAAGATGTATTGCCTTTATGATATGCAGTCGGGAAAAATGGTATACCTGGCTGGCAATTTGCCCAAGCACAAAAGCGAAAGTTACCATAACCATTTTCAGTTTCTTGGGAAATGCGTTTAATCACTTTTGCAGATTCCCAAGCGGTTTCAAAGTTTATGCCAGTTTCTCTATCTCCAATCTTACTGGAAGAATAAATTACTGAAGTATTTTTGTTAATATCTGGGATGATTGCTATAGTTTTCGCTTGGCTGGCATAACCAATATTGAAAAAACTGACATTAAGTTCGCGACAAAGTGGATCTAGAATTTGAATTTCACTCACTATTTCGGGTGTAGACAAGCCTTGCAAATATTCTTCCCAAGGGTTAGTAGCAATTCTGGTTGTTTGAACTTCGTATCCGTATTGCTCAAAAAAATCCTTTGCTTCCTGATTAAAATTAGCAGCTTGTTTAATTTTCTCTTTTTCTCTAGGAGTTTGCAGTGATATACCTGTTGTAATGGTTCTAATTTTCATACTTAAAAAGTATCCAATAATTTATTAGTTTGCGAAAATCTATAAAAAAGGTTCAGAAGCGTCTTGATGTAGATTATCTTTAGTGCTTTTGTTAGCTTATAACTTTTCTTTGTGTCTTTGTGCCTACCCTGCAGGAAGCCGAGTAAAGCGCGTCTATGTGGTGAAAAATAAATTTTATTAACCACCAAGACACTAAGACACCAAGTTAAATCACAATCAAATTGGAGTTTTTTAATCCATATTTACAGAGCTACCTATAAATCTATACTGACATATTATTCAGAAAACGATCAGTCTGAAAATCAGCGAAACAGCCAAATTAAATATAAAATCTGTTATAGGACTAATATTTGATTTTTGAAAAGATACGTAGGGGAGGCAAAAAGGGGTGTGGATTTTCCTCCCCCTTTATTGCCGTTGCGTTACGCCAAAGGCTAACGCACTATTCTAAGTTTTTGGTGCCCGTACTCTCGCCGATAACACACCCTACGTGTACTTAAATTTTTTCAATTATTAAACCGGATTGCTATAGGATACGCTAGCGTTAATTTAAAGGGTTTAGGTGCGTTAAGCTAACGCCTAACACACCCTATTAGCGAATGAATGTTACAAGCTTTAAATTAAATTTTGAGTGTTGCTAAACCTAAGTAGCGAATACCAATTGGGGAGATTTGAAAACGACAAGGTAGAATTTCTAAACCGAGGGAGAATGCCTGTCGCAATAACTTGCCATATACAGGATCGGCACTATCACCAGGAGCAAACTCATCACAATCACCCCTATTGATAAAGTAAAGCATCACTGCACGACTTTGAGGCAGTAGTGCCATCAATTCTCGCAAGTGTTTTTGTCCCCGTGTTGTTTCCGTATCGGGAAATAGCGCTAACTTACCTTGTGCCCAAGTGGTATTTTTCACTTCTAAATATATTGGGTGGTTGTTGTCTGTTAATAGCAATGCACTATTTTTTGGTGACGAAGTTTCAGACAAGATAGTACTATCTGGGTCTAGTGGCAGTGTATTTGATTTTTGAATTATTGTTGCTGTTGAAGATAGAAAAAAATCCACCCGACTTTTTTTATCTTGTCCGTAGGCTACTTCACCACGAATTTGGCTATACTTACCCAGCTGAGGGAAAAGATTTTTTTCTAAAGCTAACTTTACGATCCGATTTGGTAAAGCAGTATTGATACCTACCCAAGTTGGCTTGTTATCATGCAATTGAATCATTTCCCAGGTGTAAGCCAATTTACGGTTAGGATTATCACTTTTGGAAAGCTGCACTGGATTACCTGGAATACAAACTCCTGTCATTGGCCCGGTATTCGGACAGTGTGCTGTTACTACCTCTCCAGATGCAAGTTCAACATCAGCAAAAAAGCGCTTGTAGCGTTTTAGCAGGATACCAGGATATAAGGGTGGGTAACGGTAAAGGTAGTCATTTGTCATTTGTCATTTGTCATTTGTTAGTAGTTAGTGGTTAGTAGTTAGTAGTTAGTGGTTAGTAGTCATTGGTCATTGGTCATTTGTTATTGGTTCTTTCCCTTACTCCCCATCTCCCCATCTCCCCATCCCCCACTCTCCCACTCCCCCCATCTCCCCATCTCCCCATCCTAAAATAAGGAATGAGTCAACCGTAGGCTGGAGTTTAAAGTATAAAGGATGAAGTGAATTGTTTTCATTTTGATATTCTTCTGCCTTCTGTCTTTAAGCAAACGCCATGAATGATGATTTTTACAATAGTGGATTGGAAAGAGCTAAGCAAAAAGACTATGCTGGAGCCATTGAGGATTTTACCCGTGCTATACAGATAAATCCTTATTTTGCCGAAGCTTACTATCAACGGGGTTTAGCATACTATGATTTGGAAGAAATTCTCCAAGCTGTTTCTGATTACACCGAAGCCCTTAAGCTTAATCCCGAAAGTTTTGAGGCTTATTATTGTCGGGCGTTAGCGCGAGTAGCGCTGAAAAATCTGCCGGGTGCGCTTGCAGACGTAGATAAAGCTATTCGTCTCAATCCTCATTATGCAGCGGCTTATAGTTTGCGGGGAATTATACACCGCAAACAGGGGTATATTTATGAGGCGATCGCTAATTTTAAAAAGGCAGCGGAACTATATCTACAGCAAAAGGATAAAGAAAACTGTCGCCTCTGTTTAGAAAAGATTAAACAACTGCAACCAAAAGAAAATCCTGCTGTGGTTCTCCAACCAGCTTCCCCAACTGCACCTATAATGTCGCCAAAGGAATATTTTACCCAGTTATTGGAAAGGGCAGAAAAGGGAGACACTCGCCAAGCGTTGGAAGATTTAAACTGGGCATTGCAAGTTGATCCGCAGGATGCACAAGCTTATTGCTGTCGTGGGGTTGTGCGTTGCAAACTGGGTAATTATCGGGAAGCGATCGCAGATTTTAACCAAGCACTACAACTTAATTTTCAAGATGCGATTGTCTATCGCAACCGGGGAAAAGCCCGTTCCCAATTAGGAGATCATCAAGGGGCGATCGCCGATCTCAACAAAGCACTCCAACTTCAACCCGAAGATGCACTCATTTATGTTGCCAGAGGAAATGTCTATCGGGTAATGGGTAATTATCTCGGTGCTGTACAAGATTATACTAAGGCGCTGCAAATCAATCCTGATGATGCTCAAGCTTACTATAATCGCGGTCTTGCTTACACTTGCTTAGAAGAAATGCAACGTGCCTTTGCAGATTATCAGCAGGCAGCAAGTATTTTTTGTGAGAAAGAAGACTGGGGAAATTACCAGCAAGTTATAGATAGTCTCAAAAAAATCCAAACTCCTAGTTCTGAGTCTAAACAAGCAAGGTATATGCTGCTACGACAGCGTTTGTTGAGACTGGTTGGTGGCTATTGGGAAATCGCCCAACGACTGATTGAACAGGCGAAAAGATACCATCCTGGGATGTCAGAGGAATGGTATATGGAAAAAGTCATAGATGATTTAGAACGCGATCGCGGTGGATAAATCTGCAAGGTTGAAAGAATGGGGAACAGATTAAACAAGTAAGTTTTCAGTAGTTTATAAAAGACTCTTCATCTTTATTCACGATTTTGATTCTCTTTTTCACCGGAAAAGTGCATAAGTTGATTGTAGGAACACCTAATAGTAACCAAGTCGATTTCTGAGAAACGTTAGAACGCTTAAAAGTGAATAGCACTCAACTAAGCTGAAGCTTTTGGATAGTAAAGGTTTAGAACAAGAGGTGTGTAGCAACTCCTGGTGGAAATTCTTTCCAAGTTTTTGATATTTGCTATCTAAAGTTAAATCAACAAGTGAGATCTGAATTCAAAGTGTTTGCGTTTTATCTTAGTGCTATTTCGCTCACAAGCATTAGCGTACGCCATGAAAGAGCTTGTTACAACACTTAATTGTGCAAAGGAGGAATCATAATGTCGAAGAGTACAGATAAACTATTTTTAGATGCTGTTAAGCAAGTAGCATTACCTAGCTGTAAAAAAAAATCATTGGTTCAGCGATATCTGCAAAATCCCTTCTCGATTGCATGGTCAAAATTGACCACCCTAATTAAAGTTGTCCAAAGTCCCCAAGCAGAAGTGTTGGAAGACGATCAAACCAAGGAATACAGATCGTATACCCGAGAGCAATATTTGTACCATCCTTTCACAGATCGCATCGATCCATCCCTTTACTACACCATTTTCTATCCTCACCAACGGTTTTAAGCTTGCATCACCATAAATCAAAAAATGTTAGAAACTTCACTTCTCAGTTCGTCGCTAGAGATGGTATAGTAGAAGGCTGGTAAAGGTGCTTTGGGCTAATTGTTCAACACAAATACGTTTGCCAGCCTTTCATTTTGCTTAGTTATTTCCTATTTCTAATAAACATCTGGTAGAAATTAATTATGCGTTACCCAAAATCTTTGTAGAGACGCGAAATTTCGCGTCTCTACATTATTTTTCACGCCTAGGTTTAATAATTGAGATTTGCCCTTAATTTTTTACGCAGTTAGGGCATTGCGCTTCTGAGTTTTTCAGCTTGATTATATGAATTAGCAGCTTCTGCTGGCTTTCCTAATTCTTTTAAAATATCTCCCCGGATATCCCACACATCAGGATCTTGGGGTTGCAAGTCTTTTGCTTTGTCAATGGCAACTAGCGCTTCTTTGTAGCGTTGTAATTCTAACAGCGCTAATGCTTTACCCACCCAAGCAGGAGAAAAATCATCTTTTAAAATAGTAGTTTGCTCAAAGGCTTTCAAGCCTTCCTCGTGATTTCTTAAGGTTTGTGTCAGTAAAATTCCTTGGTTAAACCAAACTAGATAATCTTGCGGACGGATTTCACTAGCTTGCTTAAAAGCAAATAAGGCTTTGCTAGGTTGTCCTAATAAATTTAGCGCATTGCCTTTACCAATTAAAGCTTCATAAAAATTACTATCAATTTTGAGTGCTTCTTCGTAAGAATTAAGTGCATCTTGCGGACGGTTTAATTTGAGTAATATAGAACCTCGATCTGTCCAGATAATTGGGTTTTTTCGCTTAATTGTATTGATAAGATCGTTATAAGACCATAGTGCTTCTTCAAAGTAAGGCTTGGCAGCTTGTCGCCCTTGCGATTGTTCTATAGCAAAACCTATTTCCTGCCAAATTCTTGGATCGTCTGGTTTAAGTTGCTTGACCTGCTCTAAGTTCTCTAATGCTTCTTTTTTTTGACCTAATGCTAACAGAGACAAACCTTTTCCACTCAATGCTTCAGCATTGTTATTGTCAATTTTAAGTGCTTGCTCATAGGTATCTAGAGCTTCTTGATATCTTTGTTGTTTATATAAAACCTTACCTTTATTAATGAAGGTTTTCATCAAAATTCTTTTATCTTTAGGCTGGAGAGAAATCGCCTTATTATAAGATTCTAATGCCGCAGAATCGCGCCCTAAGATAAACAGTGCATCTCCTCTTCCTCTCCAGGCTTCGGCTGAGTTTGGTTGAATTTCTTTGAGGTTATTAAACTGGTCAAGGGCTGCTTCTGCTCGGTGTTCATCAAGTAAATTATTACCCTGATAGGAATAATATAAAGGTCGCAAAAAAGGATTAAAATTTTCTACACCAACTAATATCAATGCTAATGCTGCCAGTAAAACCGGTATATGCCAAAGCTTGACTACTCGAAACCTAGTTACCAGTTGTCGAGTACTAAATGTATTATTAAATGGATAATAAGTTGGTGGTTGAGTTGGTGCTGGGCTAACTTTAGTATTATTTAAATCTTCAAAAACATTATCTACAGAGTGGTAGCGGCGTTCGGGACTTGTATAGACCATTTTTGTTAAAATAGCCGCTAAAGAATCATCAATATCACAATTGCTAGGCCAAACAATATTGTCTTGCTCATCTCGTCTTAATTCTCTAGGGTGCATTCCAGTTAAAAGTTGAATCGCTGTTAGACCCAAAGAATAGATATCACTGTTGAAGCGTGGCTTTCCTGACATTTGTTCTGGAGGGGCATATCCAGGTGTTCCAATCATCGTTTGTGTAGGTGGCGATTGGTGTGACGGATATTTGTTTTCTAATTTTTTGACTGAGCCAAAATCAATTAATATAAATTTATTATCTCCCTTTCTGATAATTAAATTAGATGGTTTAATATCACGATGAATAATATTTTTTGCATGCAAATATGCTAAGACAGATAAAATTTGTTGTATAAAATTAATAACTGTTTGCTCTGTCCATTGCTGACCTATTAGTTCCGCTAAAGATTTACCTTCTATATATTCTTCAACAATATAATAATTTCCTTCTTCTTCTATATAATCAAAAAATTTGGGAACTTGTTGATTGGTCTGTAAAGTATTTAGAATATTGACTTCTCTATGAAAGAATCTTTTGGCTGTTTCAATATCAGCGTTGAGAGGGTCTAGTTTTTTAATTGCACATAATACATTAGATAGTGTATCTGTAGCAAGATAGGTTACTCCAAAACCACCTCTTCCTAATTCTTGGATGATTTGATAGCGACCATATAAGAGCTTGTTCTTGCCTTCCGTCATTTTAATATATATTCCTTCATTGAAAGCAATATCTTATAACTACTCATTTTTCCTTTTGGTTTTCTATACTACCTCGTTAACTTTTATTATAATTCTCTATGCTACATACCATAATCTATGGTATGTAGAGTTAATTAATATAAGTTTATCAATATTTTAATGCGTTACCAAACCTTGAAACTGAAATTAACTGTTTCGTTAATCTTGGAAGTGTTAATAGCCTTCTCTGCTTTTAAAGCTTGGGCTGGAAACGTTCCAGAGCGGTCTTTTGATACTGAAAGCTTATTTGTCAAACATGAGCAAATAGAAATCAAAACACAGAAGCAAAAAATTATACAAGCCTCTGTGCCAAATACAACTAGTCAGGATAGTGAAGCAGGAACTGAAAATGAATCTAATTTTTTTAATCCTGAATTCCCTCTTCTAAATCAAACTCAAATTAGTAAAGCATCAACTTTGATTCTGTCCCAGCGTCCTGATATTAGTCCTCCTACCCCACTTCCTCCGACACCACCACCACAACCAATACCAGAACCCCAACCATTACCAACACCTCCTCTAGAAGAAACTCCGTCTCCACCAACAGAACCTTCACCACGTCCCGAAATTCCTGGAAGCATCACTATTAGCAAATTCGAGTTTGAAGGAAATACTGCATTCAGCGACGAGAAGTTAAACGCAGCCATAGCCAACTTTCTCAACCGACCGATCGCCTTTTCTGAACTGTTGCAAGTTGAGAACGTTATCACAGATCTGTACACCAAAGCAGGATACATCAATTCTGGTGCTGTTATCCCTGCTGACCAAACTTTGCCAAGGAAGGGAGCAGTAGTCAAGGTTCAGATTATTGAAGGTGCAATAGAAGATATTAAAATCACGGGTACAAACCGTTTGAACCCTAACTATGTACGCAGTCGCATTGCCCTTGCCACTTCTAAACCTTTAAATCGAGATCGTCTTCTAGAAGCACTGCAACTATTGCAGCTTGATCCTTTGATCGCAAATATTTCTGCGGAATTATCTGCGGGTTCGCGCCCGGAATTAAGTTTACTGGAAGTCAATGTTAGAGAAGCAGATTCGTCAAGAACAGAATTTTTTGCTGATAACGATCGCGATCCTAGTGTGGGTAGTTTTCGTAGAGGTGTCAGATTTAACGAGGGTAATTTATTTGGGTTTGGCGATCGCTTGGCATTAGAGTACACCAACAGCGATGGTAGTAACACTTATGACTTTAAGTATACAGTGCCGATTAATGCCCGCAACGGTACTATCGCTGTCGGCATCGGTAAAACCGATGTGGAAGTGATTAAAGAACCCTTTGACCGCATTGACATTGAAGGTGACTATTCTTACTTTGATTTGACTGTGCGCCAGCCGTTCGTTCAAACTCCCACCCAAGAAGTAGCGCTAGGTCTGACCTTATCCACACAGGACAGTGAAACCGAACTGTTGGGAGAAGGTTTTCCCTTATCTCCCGGTGCAGACGAGGAAGGGCAAACGCGCGTCTCTGCACTACGGTTCTTTCAAGAATATACTCAACGCAATCCCCAACAAGTTTTTGCACTGCGATCGCAATTTAGTTTAGGGGTAGGATGGTTTGATGCCACTGTCAACGACGACCCACCCGATAGTCGCTTTTTAGCTTGGCGCGGACAAGGACAGTACGTGCGATTGTTAGCACCAGAAACTTTGCTAGTGTTACGTTCAGATATACAATTAGCAACTAGACCCCTCGTACCCATAGAACAGTTTCGCTCAGGAGGTCTGCAAAGCGTCCGGGGTTATGGGCAGGATCAGCTTTTAACCGATAATGGCTTGTTTGCATCGGCAGAAGTCAGATTGCCCATTCTACAAGTAGAAAAAGTACAAGGGGTGTTACAATTAGCACCATTTATCGATTTTGGCATTGGCTGGAACAATTCCGATAGTCCCGATCAAGACCCAGACCCCAATACTTTAGTTGGTATCGGCTTAGGTTTGCAGTGGCAGATGGGTGATTATCTTAACGCCCGCATTGATTACGGCGTGCCTCTGACCGACGCAGATGATCGGTATGGAACATTACAAGAACAAGGTTTTTATTTTTCCGTAAATTACAGTCCTTTTTAAACAAGGCAGTCATACAGGGTGCAGAACAATTTTCATCTAGTTTGTTGTGATTTGTTATGAATGGAGCTTTTACGTGCTCATTATCAAATCAACATTGTCTCTGACTCTGATAACTGTAACCGTGGCTACTCTTGGTAGCATTGCGCCATTAAGTATAGCTACAGCCCAAATTACGCCAGATAACAGCCTTGGTAGCGAAAATTCTGTTGTCAGTCCCGATGTCATAAATGGTATACCGAGCGATCGCATCGACGGTGGCGCTACTCGTGGGTCAAATCTCTTCCACAGTTTTCAAGAATTCAACGTCGATGAAGGTAGGGGAGCGTTCTTTTCCAATCCTAATGGCATTGCCAATATTCTTACTCGTGTCACAGGCGGTAATCCTTCCAACATTCTCGGTACGTTGGGTGTCTTAGGTAACGCAAATCTCTACTTGATTAACCCGAAAGGGATTTTTTTTGGGCCAAATGCTCGTCTGAATCTAGGTGGTTCATTTTTTGCAACAACAGCCGATAGTCTGGTATTTGACAACAATTTTGAATTTAGTGCTACCAATCCAGAAACACCGCCACTTTTAACGGTAAATATTCCCATTGGCTTGCGATTTCGGGATAACCCAGGAAATATCGCTACAAATCGCTCTGTAGCCAGCGATGGCACTGTTGTTCGTAGTATTCTTCAGATGCAACCAGGAAAGACACTGGCGCTGGTAGGGGGTAACGTCAACTTAGATGGCGGAGTTCTGTTAGCACCGGGAGGACGAGTTGAGTTAGGAGGATTGGCAGTTGCTGGAACAGTTGGAATAAATGCTGATGGTAGTTTGAGTTTTCCGGATGGTGTCACCAGAGCAGATGTCACACTCAGTAATAATGCATTAGTTGGTGTATCTGGACAAGGAGGAGACAGCATCGGAGTTAATGCCCGAAATTTCGAGATTTTCGCAGGCACTGACACAACTGGATTTGTAGCTGGAATTTTAAGTCCTGGAGCACCTGATGCTCAGGCTGGTGATATTGTCATTAATGCTACAGACAAAGTCAGAATCCAGGGAAATGCTAACTCCTCTGCTGGAATCTTCAATGGAGTTGACTCCTCATCATCAGGAAACGCAGGAGATGTCATTATCAACACCAATACTTTAGAAGGTATTGACAGATTTTCCATCATTTCGTCTAATTTAGGACAAGGAAATACCGGAAAAGTAAGCATTACAGCTACTGACCAAGTCTCTTTCCAGGGATTGGAGGGAGAAGGTAGCGGAGTCGGCATTTTTTTGGGAGCATCAACCGTAGGCGAGACAGATGACATTACTATCAACACGCGATCGCTGTCTTTATCCAACTTTGCTCAGCTAACTACCTCTTCTACCGGACAAGCAAAAGCAGCAAATATCCGCATCAATGCCTCTGAGTCTATATCTGTAAGCGGTAACTCAGTTCTGCAAGCTGCTAACTATGGGTTGGGGAACGCAGGAAACATAATTATTGACGCAGAAAATGCAACTGTCTCCTTTGATGGGCCATTCACCAGCATCAACACTGGTCTTAGCAGTCGACGAGCAAATACATCTGGTGTTGACTTAGCCCAGTCCAGACAGGGAGGCGACATTATTATCAAAGCGCGCGAATTTTCTGTCACAAATGGCGCTCAATTATTTACTACCACTTTTGCAAATGGTAATGCTGGAAATGTGAAACTAAATATCAGCGATCGGATTCAGATTGCAGGAGAAAGTGACCAACCTGACTCTAATGGCAACTTCAGTCGCAGCAGTATTTCCAGCGTTGTAGGTATTGGGGCGACTGGTAACGCTGGCAATATCGAGATGACCACGCGATCGCTTTTGATCGCTGATGGAGGACTCCTAAATTCCAGCACCTTCGGTAAGGGGAACGCAGGCAACATCACGATTAATGCTAGCGATACTGTCTCTTTTGATGGGACAAGTAAAACAGGAGCATCTAGTGCAGCCTATAGCACCGTGGCAACAGGAGGAGAAGGCAATGGCGGAGACATCAAAATTACTGCAAGCTCAGTTTCATTGACTAATGAGGCTCAACTGAGTGGTGATGTGAGCAGTGGGGCGACAGGCAACGCCGGCAACATCGATATTTTTACCGGATCGCTTTTTGTCAATGGTGCATCCCAAATAAATTCCGGCACTTCTGGCAAGGGGAATGCGGGAAATATCACGATTAATGCTAGCGATACTGTCTCTTTTGATGGAGCAAAAAACGGAGATTTCCCTAGTGGAGTCTTTAGTATTGTAGACGCGGGAGGAGAGGGCAAAGGCGGAGACATCAAGATAACTGCTAGGTCGTTTTTATTGACCAATGGGGGTAGTTTAAATACCTTTGTCCGTGAAGCTTCTGATACAGAGGCTGGTGGTATTGGCGATGCTGGAAATGTGAAGCTAAATATCAGCGATACGATCCAAATTACAGGAAAAAGTGAACCTAACTCTAATGGCGACTTCACCAAAAGTGGTATCTTCAGCAGTGTAGAAAGTGAGACTACTGGCAACGCAGGCAACATTGAGATTGTCACGGGGTCACTATTGATGAGTGATGGACTATTGAGTTCCCGAACTTTTGGTCAAGGAAATGCGGGCAACATCAACATCACAACAGGATCGCTTTTTGTAACTGATGGGGGACAGCTAAGTTCCAGCACCTTTGGACAGGGAGATGCGGGCAACGTCATAATTAATGCCACTGATACCGTCTCTTTTAATGGCACAGATAACCAAGGAGCCGCCAGTGCAGTCTTCAGCACAGTAGAAGCAGGGGGGGAGGGCAAAGGCGGAGACATCAACATCACTGCCAGATCGCTTTCATTGACTAACGGGGGTAGACTAAATACCTTTGTCCGTGAAACTTCCGATACAGATCCTGGTGGCATAGGCGATGCCGGCAATGTAAAGCTAAATATCAGCGATGCAATTAATATTGCGGGAGCGAGTGACAAAATTGACACTACTGGCAACTTTGTCCGCAGTGGTATCTTCAGTGAAGTGAGGAACGGGGCTAGGGGCAACGCCGGCAGCATCGATATTAGCACGGGTTCACTTTTTGTCACTGATGGAGGACAACTTCTTTCCAATACCTCTGGACAGGGAGATGCGGGCAGCATCAAGATTAATGCTAATTCTCTGTCGCTCAAAAATGGTGCTCAACTAAATACTAATAGTGATGTAGAGAATCGCCAAGCGGGCAATATAGAAGTTACGACCGCGAAAGACATTCAGCTAGACAACCAAGCATCAATTACTGCAAATACTCAAGGGGGTGAGGGCAACATCATCCTCGACTCCCGCGATTTAATCTTGCGTCGCAATAGCAACATCACAACCAACGCCACAGGTACGGCGACAGGTGGCGATATTACCATCAATACTGGTAACTTAGTAGCCTTAGAAAATAGCGATATCAGTGCTAATGCTCAAGAAAGTTTTGGTGGAAGAGTATCAATTACTGCCGAAAGCATATTTGGTACTGAGTTCAGGGAACGACTGACACCCCAGAGTGACATCACAGCCACTTCTGAACTTGGCCCCCAATTCAGTGGCACGGTGCAAATCAACACACCAGATGTAGACCCCAGTCAGGGATTAACAGAGTTACCAGAAAATGTCACAGACCCGAGCGATAAAATCGCCGAAAATCCCTGCCAAAAAGGCTTTGGCAGTTCATTTATCATCACCGGACGGGGTGGTTTACCGACCAGTCCCAATGAAAGTTTTAAAAGTGACAATGTTCGCGTTGGTTTGGTAGAACCAGCTAGCAGTAGCAGCAATTCCCCGATTGCAACTATCACTCAGCCAGAAACTTCTGCTACAAGCAAACGCATTGTCCCTGCTCAAGGATGGGTGTTGAACAACAAAGGTGAAGTTGTTCTTGTTGCTTACGACCCCACTGCTAGCAATCCCCAACGTGCTTCTCAAAAAACTGCCGCTTGTCCTGCACCTTTTTAACATTTAGTTAATTACCCATAAAAAAGCAAAAACTTAGTGTTTAATATTTTACTCAAGCAAGAAAATAAGTTTAGTAATTACGCAATGATAGCTGAAGAATATATGAGGCGATCGCCCTTAGGTTGTCAAGAGGTTTGTGTAAGCTGCTATTGGCAGACAAGGCGTATTTTGCGATCGCTGATTATTACTTTATATTTAGCAACTTTCGGCAGTCTTGTGCCTTTGAGTATTGCGACAGCCCAAATCACGCCAGATAACAGCCTTGGTAGCGAAAGTTCTGTTGTTAGTCCCGATGTTATTAATGGTATACCGAGCGATCGCCTAGACGGTGGTGCAATTCGTGGGTCAAATCTCTTTCACAGTTTTCAAGAATTCAACATCAGTGAAGGTAGGGGAGCCTATTTTTCTAATCCTAATAGCATTGCCAATATTCTCACTCGCGTCACAGGTGGCAATCCCTCGAATATTCTTGGCAAACTCGGAGTTTTAGGTGACGCAAATCTGTTTTTAATCAATCCCAAAGGGATTGTATTTGGATCAAATGCAAGTCTAGATTTGAAAGGTTCATTTGTTGCAACTACAGCCGATAGTCTGGTCTTTGACAACAATTTTGAATTTAGTGCCACCAATCCCCAAGCACCACCACTGTTAACCGTAAGTATCCCAGTCGGGTTGCGATTTCGGGGTAACACTGCAAGCATAACCAACAGTGCCAATCCTGTTGGTCTTGCAGTGCAGTCAGGAAAATCTTTGTCGTTGATAGGTGGTAACGTCAATGTAGATGGGGGAATTCTAACAGCGCCAGGAGGGCGAGTCTTCTTGGGAGGATTGGCAGCAGAGGGAACAGTTGAGATAAATCCTGATCGTAGTTTGAGTTTTCCTGATGATATCACTAGAGCAGATGTATTGTTAACGAATGCAGCCATAATAGATGTCGCTGATAAAGGCAGCGGTAGTGTAGCAATTACCGCCCGCAACTTAAATATAGAGAAACAAAGCCGCATTTCTGCTGGTATCAAAGAAGGACTGATAGCTGATGGTTCTGTACCAGGAGATATTAACCTGAATGCGACTGGGTTGATGGCAATCAATCAGAATAGTTTAGTAGAGAATGTAGTTACTACTGGCGCTACAGGTAATGCAGGTGACGTTAATGTTTATGCAAATAGATTTGAACTGACTGGTGGTGGGCGTCTTCGCACCCGTACCTTGGGTAAGATGAGGAGTGATGCTGGTGACATCAATATCAAGGCGGGAGATATTTATATAAGTAATCCAGCTTATGAACTACCAGGTAAAGACTCAACCAAAGAAGATCGACCTACCCTGAATGCTGGTAACTATAAATATGACGGAATTGATGGTTTTGGTGCAGGACGTAGCGGCGACGTATCACTAGAAGCTGACAGTTCTATCACTTTAATCGGTGAGGGTGTAGTAGGAGAAGTAAACTCTGAGAATAAGGTGATATCCACCTACAACGGTGCTGGAGGAACTGGTGGTGGAGATATCTCACTCAAAGCCAAAGGCTCTATCTCTTTAGATAATGCTTATCTTGTAACTAGCAGCATCAATAGAGATGGTGCTGCCGGAAACATATCATTACAAGGCGATGCCTCGGTATCCTTAACCAATAATAGTGGTCTCGCTGCCACTACTTATTTCGGTACAGGTAATCCTGGAAACATCACATTGCGATCCAATGGCCCGGTGTTAGTGCAATCTAGCTTAGTCACCAGTGACATTAACAGCCCCAGCAAAAATCCAAACCCCAATAATGGGAATATTTTTATATCTGGACAGTCAGTTTTGATCGCTGATGGTTCAGAAATAGCAGCGAAAACAGGTAATGATGGCAACTTTGGCGGCAATATTCAAGTTGATGCTGTAGACTTGGTTGAAATATCTGGCAGAAGTCCATTTCCTCTATTATCTTCTCGAAGTCGTCCAAAGTCAGAATACAGTACCTTAGTGACAACTACTCAAGCAAAAGGCCCTGCTGGTAACATTACCGTTAATACTGATACTTTGCGTGTAGCGGATGGAGCAAGTTTAAAGGCTGCAACTCAAGGAGCCTTTCCGGGAGGTAATATTACTGTAAATGCCCGTGTCGTTGAGTTGACTGGTGGCGGAAAAATACTCGCCAGTGCTTCACGCACAGGCAATGCAGGTAATATCATCCTCGATGTTTCCGATCGCATTGCTATTTCAGGTGAGAATCCCAATTTTAAGGAAGTCTTTAATCAAATATTAACAAAGCGAGATACAGCGACAGCAGAGAGTAGACTGGACCCTGTTGACACTGCTGCCAGTGGAATTTATGCCAGCACCTCCCAAAATTCCACAGCAAAGGCAGGTAACATAGTAGTTACAGCCGGATCTATCAAATTGGATAACCGAGGAGCAATCAAAGCCACAGCTAACTCAGGTGATGGTGGTAATCTCAGCCTGAACGTCAAAGATTACTTGCTCATGGAAGGCAACAGTATTATTTCAACCTCCTCTGGCAATCCTCAAACTAGCGGCAATGGTGGCAATATTTTGATCAATGACCTCCCAAATTACCAAGGTTTTGTAATTGGCACACCCTCACAAAACAGTGACATCACCGCTAATGCTTTCGCTGGTCAGGGAGGGCAAATTATTATCAACTCTTATGGCATTTTGGGTTTTGTACCACGTACCCGGACAGAACTAGAGCAGCTTTTGAACACCACAGATGCCATTCAATTAGACCCAAGAAGGCTACCAACTAATGACATCACTGCCATTTCACAACAAAATCCGTCTTTAAGCGGTACTGTGCAAATCAACACATTAGAAGTTGACCCCAGTCAGGGATTAACAGAGTTACCAGAAAATGTTATAGACCCGAGCGATCGCATTGCCGAAAATCCCTGTCAAAAAGCCTCTGACAATACATTTATTGCCACTGGACGGGGTGGTTTACCAACAAGTCCCAATGAAAGTTTTAAAAGTGACAATGTTCGCATTGGCTTGATAGAACCTGTCACTCGTACAAGCAATTCTCAAACTGCGTCAATCATTATGCCAAAAACCTCTACTGTTGCCAAAAAGATTGCCCCTGCTCAAGGATGGGTGTTGAACGACAAAGGCGAGGTAGTTCTCACAGCTTACGACCCCACTGCTAGCAATCCCCAACGCGCCTCTCAAAAAACTGCTGCTTGTCCTGCACCTTTTTGAAGAAGGGAGGAAATATGTGGTGATGGGGTATCGCTAAGCAGGTAATATAGAAATTACAATCGTCGAAGACATCCAGCTAGAAAACCGAGCATTAATTACTGTAAATACCCAAGGGGGTCAGGGCAGTATCATCCTGGACTCCCATCATTTAATTTTGCGTCGTAATCGCAATATCACTAATAACGCCACAGATACAGTGACAGGTGGTGATATTACCATCAATACTGGTAACTTAATAGCCTCAGAAAACAGTAATACCAGTGCTAATGCTCAATAAAGCTTTAGGGGAAGAGTATTAATTACTGCTCAAGGCTCTTTGGTAATGATACTAAGTTGCAGTCAAAGATAGTAATTCCCTCACCCCGCCTGTCGGCACCCCTCTCCCAATTTGGGAGAGGGGAAGGGGAGAGGGCACGAATTGCTATTGCTATGTCTGAACGCAACTTGGTATGAGTTCAGGGAGTAGCTGACACCTGAAGAGGTGACATCACAGCTACTTCTAAACTTGGTTCCGAGTTCAGTTGCACAGTGTAAATCAACATCCAAATGTAGACCTGATACTAGGTTGCAGCCAAAGATAGTACTTCCCTCACCCCCCTCCCCTCTCCCAATTTGGGAGAGGGGAGGGGGGAGAGGGCACGAATTGCTGAGTCAGGGGTTAACTAATTGTCCCTGTTCAAGGATGGGTGTTGAACAACAAAGGTGAGATTGTTCTTGTTGCTTACGACTCCAGTGCTAGCAATACCAAACGAGCTTCTAAAAAACCTGTGGCTTAGCACCTTGTCAAGATGTATAAATTGCCCGAATCATTAGAAAAATAGTGTCTTATATGCTACTAAAAAACTCAGAATATATTTGGAATTTAGATAATAATTACCTAACAAATAACAAGCGATCGCGCATATATCGCCAACAGGCTTTTGTCAAAGTATGGCGATCACTGTTTTTCATCACTTTATCCATAGCTATTTTAGGTAGTCTGACAGCGATCAAATCTGCAAGAGCTCAACTTCCCTCAATTGCTGCTGATGGAAGTTTATCTACCACTGTTAGCAGCCCTGATGGCTCAAATTTCACGATTGAGAATGGCAATAGAACTGGGGTCAACCTTTTTCACAGCTTTAGCCGATTTTCCGTCCCTAATAATGGTTCGGCAGTTTTCCAAAATCCTAGCGATGTGCAAAATGTGATTAGCCGAGTCACGGGTGGTTCTCTATCTAATATTGATGGTTTGCTTAAAACTCAAGGCAGTGCCAACCTATTTTTACTTAATCCGGCAGGAATTTTATTTGGAAAAAATGCCCGCTTAGATGTTGGTTCATTTTTTGCAACCACAGCCGACAGTTTTATATTTGACAATGGGTTTGAATTTAGTGCCAGCAACCCGCAAGCACCGCCAGCGTTAACTATAAATATTCCCATTGGTTTGCGATTTCGGGATAATCCGGTCAATATCACCAATCAATCCATAGCAAAGGATATCAACGGCAATCTTGTTGGGCTTCAGGTTCCCTCAGGGAAGAACTTGGCACTAGTAGGCGGTAACGTGCGCTTAGATGGCAGTGGAATTAAAGCACCAGGAGGAAGAGTAGAGTTAGGAGGACTGGCAGTTGCAGGAACGGTTGGGTTAAATCCGGATGGCAGCTTGAGTTTTCCTAATGGTATAAAAAGAGCAGATGTATCCCTTGCCAATGAGTCTTTCGTTGATGTAACTGCTGGTGGAGGAGGGAGTATCGCTGTTAACGCCCGAAATTTAGAACTTTTGGGAGGAAGTGCTTTGTATGCGGGCATAAGCCCAGGTTCTGGGTCAGTTGGTAGTCAGGCGGGGGATATTACCGTGAATGCTACCGGACAAACAACAGTTACAAATAATAGCTTGATTTCTAACTTTGTGGGTTCTGGGGCTGTAGGTAATTCCGGAAACATAACTATTGAAACTGGACAGTTAAACATCAGTGATGGTTCGCAAATAGTAACTTTAACAACTGGTCAAGGGAATGCAGGAAATTTGACTATTAATGCCTCTGACTCAGTAGAACTGAATGGAGAAGGACAGGACATAACTTTATTAACTTCCCAAGTCCGTCCCAGAGGCAGAGGAAATGCTGGAGACTTGACTATTAAGACTCAACGATTGAGTGTCAAAAATGGTGCACAAATTTTTACTGGTACTTTTGGCGAAGGGAATGCGGGAAATCTGACCATTCGTGCCTCTGAGTCTGTGGAAATGGGCGGACGAGGTCGGTATGTAAATGGCTTGTTTACTACAGTTGAGCCTCGGGCTAAAGGAACTGGAGGCAACTTGACTATTGAAACCGGACGCCTAAGCATCAGAGATGGTTCTTATGTGTCAACGAGTACTTTTAGTGAGGGAGATGCTGGCAATATACTCATAGATGCCAGTGAATTAGTAGAAGTTGTAGGTACGGCAAGACCTGGAGGAGCAAGTTTTTTGGTTGCTAACACTCTCGAAAGAGCCACAGGAGATGGGGGAGACTTAAACATCAAGACGAAAAAGTTGGTTGTTAGAAACGCACAAGTCTCGACTACGGCTTTTGGCAAGGGAAATGCAGGCAATCTCACAGTTCGTGCTTCCGAATCAGTAGAAGTAAGTGGAAAGGTTGTGACAAGAAGATCTGGACGGGAAATTGTCAATTCCGCTGGTTTGTTTGCTCAAGTGAACCCAACAGGTGAAGGTAACGGTGGGAACATAGTCATCGAAACACCGTACTTAAGTGTCAGTGATGGTGCTAGAGTGCAGGTAGCTACCTTCGGTCAAGGCAATGCTGGCAATTTATTGATTCGTGCCGTTGATATAGATGTATCTGAAGCTTCTACAGGTATATTTGCTGGTGTCCGAGCAGATGAAGATGAAGCTCGGGTTTTACCCAGAGGCAATGGCGGAACTGTAACTATTGAAACAAATAGATTGCGAGTCAGAGATGGAGCTAGGGTATCAACTACTACTGAAGGTGAAGGCAATGCAGGTATACTGCAAATTCGTGCCGATGAAGTAGAAGTTTATGGGACATCACAAAACGGTAAGTTCACGAGTGAAATCAGTGCTGCGGCAACGCCACAAAGCACAGGTAATGGGGGAAGCTTGAGGATTAATACTGGCAAGTTGATTGTCAGGGATAAGGGTACAGTAACCGTAAGGAGCGAAGGCTCGGGACAGGCAGGAAACCTGGAAATTACAGCTCGCTCTATCAAACTAGACAATCAAGGCAGCCTTACAGCTACAACCACATCGGGTAATGGTGGCAACATTACTCTTAACGTCCGAGACTACTTGTTAATGCGCCGTAACAGTACTATTTCTACCTCCGCTGGTACTGCTCTGACTGGTGGTAATGGAGGTAATATTTTTATTAATAACCTCCCGAATTACCGAGGTTTTGTAATTGCCACACCCTCAGAAAACAGCGATATCACCGCCAATGCTTTTAGGGGTCAGGGAGGCCAGGTGACGATCAACTCTTACGGCATTTATGGGTTTGTACCACGCAGCCGGACAGAGCTACAGCAACTTTTGAACACAACAGATCCCGCTCAATTAGATCCTAGTAAGCTACTAACAAATGACATCACTGCCATTTCACAACAAAATCCATCTTTGAGCGGTACTGTGACTCTTAATACCTTAGATGTCGATCCTAGCCAAGGATTAACCGAACTACCAGAGAATGTCGCAGATGCAAGCGACAAGATAGCCCAAAATCCCTGTCAACGAGGTGTTGGTAGTACCTTTGTCATCACCGGACGTGGCGGTTTACCCTCTAATCCCAATCAAACTCTCAACAATAACAATGCTCGTGTTGATTTGGTTGAGCCTGCTACCACTAGAAGTAATGCTCAGAGTGCAACTATCAATCAGCCAAAGATCCGTCCTACTGCCAAACAAATTGTTCCTGCTCAAGGCTGGGTGTTGAATGACAAAGGTGAGGTAGTACTTACAGCCTATGACCCCACTGCTACCAATCTGACTCAACGCAGTTTGGAAAAAACCGCTGCTTGCCCTGCCCCTTTTTAAAAGTTATAAGTTTTCCAATTTCAGTAGGTGTTTAATCAAAAACAGAGAAAAACAGGGTATTACTAATATGCGATCGCTCTTTTTTATCACCTTAACCATAACAACTTTAAGCAGTCTTGCACCTCTTTCTACTGCTACAGCACAAATCACACCAGACAACAGTCTTGGTGCCGAAAGTTCTGTTGTCACTGGCGATGTCATCAATGATATTCCCAGCGATCGCATAGAAGGTGGTGCTACTCGTGGCTCGAATTTATTCCACAGTTTCCAAGAATTCAATGTCGGTGAAGGCAGAGGAGCTTATTTTTCCAATCCGGCCGGGATTGCTAACATTCTCACTCGTGTCACAGGCGCTAATCTCTCAAACATCCTCGGTACACTCGGTGTTATAGATAGCAATGGTGTTGTAGGCAAAGCAAATCTCTTCCTAATTAATCCAAACGGGATTTTCTTTGGACAAAAAGCCCGTTTGAATTTGGGCGGTTCATTTTTGGCAACTACAGCCGACAGTCTGGTATTTGACAATAATTTTGAATTTAGCGCTACTAACCCACAAGCACCACCACAGTTAACTATAAATATTCCCATTGGCTTGCGATTTCGGGATAAGCCAGGAGCAATTAGCGTTCAAGGGCCGGGTAACAATCTCCAGTTCGATCCTGAATTTTTAGAGTTTAAAGAAGGTCCAACCCCTGAAGACCTGGCAGTGCAACCCGGTAAAACACTTGCCCTTGTGGGGGGTAACGTGACGCTGGAAGGGGGAAATCTAATTGCAGACGGTGGCAGGATTGAAGTTGGTAGTGTCGGTAGTTCCAGTTTAGTGAGTATCACTCCCGTAGCCAAAGGCTGGCAGTTGGGATACGCAGGTGTTCCTTCCTTCCAAGATATCTCCCTATCCAAAAAGGCATCAATAGATACCAGTAGCGACGCTGCTGCTGGAGAGATCCAAGTACGGGGCAGAAATATTAAAGTTACAGATGGTTCTGCTATTTTTGCTTTTACAGGTTCGCAACCAGGAGGAACCCTCAGTATCAATGCTTCTGATACGTTGGAAGTAACAGGAATCTCAACCAATAATTCAGTTCCCAGTACTATATATAGTGCCGTCTACCCAAATGGCACGGGTAGTGGTAGTGATTTAATTATCCAAACTGGGCGGTTAATCGCTCAGGGTGGATCGCAGACAGGTGCTGATACGTTTGGTGTAGGTAGTGCAGGTAACGTAATAATTAATGCGTCTGAATCTGTAGAAATCAAAGGCGATGTAGTAATAACAGGCATATCCTCAGAAGGTGAGGTTAAAGATTTTACTGTTCCCACCGCTATAGGTACTATTTTGCAGGCAGACAGCACGGGTTCAGGTGCCCAATTAACTCTAGAAACACAACAATTGAAGATTGAAGATGGGGGAGCGTTAATCACTGGCACATTAGGCGAGGGAGAAGCAGCCACTTTAAAAGTGAAAGCTTCCGAGTCAACGGAACTGATTGGAGAAGGCAGTGCCATATCTAGTTTAACTGATATCTCTTCAGGTGATGGCGGCACTATCATTCTAGAAACTCCACGATTATTAATTCGTGATGGGGCTGAAATAACTGTGAGCGGTAAAGGTGATGGAGATGCTGGCGAACTCCGAGTTACATCTCGCTCTATCCGCTTGGAAAATGGTTTGGTGCTGGAGAATGGCTTGAAGAAGAGAAAAGGCATCGCAGCCACAGCCAACTCAGGAAATGGCGGTGATATCTACTTGGATGTGCAAGATTACTTGCTCATGGGTGGAGAAAGCATTATCTCTGCCTCCGCAGTAGATGGTAATGGTGGCAATATTTTTATCAACAATCTCACGAATTACCGAGGTTTTATAATTGCCAGACCCTCGCAAAACAGCGATATCACAGCTAATGCTGGCACGGGTCAGGGAGGCAGGGTGGATATCAAATCTAATGGTATTTTTGGGCTAGTGCCACGCAGTCGACAAGACCTTGAACGACTTTTGAATACGACCAATCCCGATGAATTAGATCCAATAAATCTACTTACCAATGACATCACTGCCATTTCCCAACAAAATCCATCTTTGAGCGGTACTGTTACAATCAACACCCCAGATGTTGACCCCAGCCAAGGATTAACAGAATTACCGGAGAATGTCGCAGACCCAACAGAGCAAATCGCTCAAAACCCCTGTCAAATAGGGGTTGGTAGTGAATTTACTATCACCGGACGTGGCGGTTTGCCTGCTAATCCCAATCAAAACCTCAGCCATAACAACGCTCGTGTTGACTTAGTAGAACCTGCTACCAGTACAAGCAGTTCCCAAAGTGCAACTATTAATCAGCCGATCGCTTCTACAACTGCCAAACGGATTGTTCCTGCTCAAGGATGGGTGTTGAACAACAAAGGCGAGGTAGTGCTTGTTGCCTACGATCCCACTGCTACCAATCTGACTCAACGCAGTTTGGGAAAAATAGCTGCTTGCCCTGCCCCTTTTTAAAAGTTATAAATTTTCCAATTTCAGGAGGTGTTTAATCAAAAACAGAGGAACAGGGTACTACTGTATATCAATCATATGCGATCGCTCTTTTTTATCACCTTAACCATAACAACTTTAAGCAGTCTTGCACCTCTTTCTACTGCTACAGCACAAATCACACCAGACAACAGTCTTGGTGCCGAAAGTTCTGTTGTCACTGGCGATGTCATCAATGATATTCCCAGCGATCGCATAGAAGGTGGTGCGATTCGCAACTCAAATCTTTTTCACAGTTTTCAGGAATTCAATGTTGGTGAAAATAGAGGAGCTTATTTTTCCAATCCGGCTGGCATTACTAACATTCTCACTCGCGTCACAGGCGCTAATCCTTCTAACATTCTCGGTAGACTCGGTGTCTTAGGTGACGCCAATCTGTTCTTGATTAATCCCAAAGGAATTTTCTTCGGGCCAAATGCCCGTTTAGATTTGAAAGGTTCATTTTTAGCGAGTACAGCCGATAGTCTCGTATTTGATAACAATTTTGAATTTAGCGCCACCAACCCACAAACACCGCCACTTTTAACCGTAAATATTCCCATTGGCTTGCGATTTCGGGATAATCCGGGGAGTATTACCATCGGGGATAATCAGGAAAATCCAACACCTGAATCGCCTACTCTTCTTGAAGTTCAGCCACAAAAAACTTTGGCGCTAGTAGGCGGTGAGATTAACTTAAATGGTCAGAGACTAAGAGCACCTGGAGGACGAATTGAGTTAGGAGGATTACAAGCTGCGGGAACAGTGGGAATAAATAATGATGGCAGTTTAAGTTTTCCCGATGGAGTGGAACGAGCAGATGTATCTATTAATGCATCGGAAGTGGATGTTACCAGTGGAGGGGGAGGAAGTATTGCGATTAATGCTGGGAATATCAATATCCTCGGTGGTAGTGACATTTGTGCTGGGATTGGCGCAGATGGGGCTTGTGGCGGACTAGCATCAGATTTTGGTTCTGTGGGAAGTCAAGCAGGAGACATCACGCTGAATGCTTTGGAAAATATCACGATCGCCGATCCATTCAGCGATATTAACAATCGGGTGAATGCTAATGCAGTTGGTAACGGTGGCAACATCAATATCCAGGCTAGATCATTGTCTTTAACAAATGGTGGAAGAATAAGTTCCAGCACCTTTGGACAGGGAAATGCAGGCACAGTAAATATAAATACTAGTGATACTGTCTCCTTGGATGGTGGAAATAGCGGAAGTTTTATATCCAATAATGTAGGGCGTGGTGCTGTTGGTAACAGTGGGGAGATAAATATCACAACAGGTTCACTATTTGTCACCAATGGTGGTCAAATACAATCCGGTATAAATGGAGGAGGAGAGGGAAATTCAGGAAAAGTAAAAATTGTAACTCGTGATACTGCTTCTTTTGATGGACGCAGACAGGGCAGATTTCCTAGCGGTATCTTCACTGATGTAGAAGAAAATGGTAAGGGAAATACTGCCGGTATTGATATCAGCACAGGCTCTCTTTTCATTACTAATCGCGCTCAATTAGTTAGCACTACTCAAGGAAGAGGAAATCCAGGAAATATCGTTATAAACGCTCAAGACCAAGTTTCTTTAATAAACTCCATTATTATTAGCGAAGTCACCGAGAAAACTGGTGTGGGCAATGGGGGGGACATAAAAATAACGACTGGTTCTCTGATACTTAACGATGCTTCAGCATTACTTGCGGATTCAGAGAATATAGGGAACGCAGGCAATATTATTATTGATGCTCGTGACTCTGTAATTCTTGAAGGTCAAGGCCCTAGCGCTGGTGATATTAATCTGACTGTTCCCAGTCAAATTAGTACCACTGTCGAGAGCATAGAATCTACAACTACGGGCGAGGGAGGTAATATTAGTATCTCCACAGGATTGCTCTCCATTAAAGATCGAGGATTTATAACTTCCTTTACCGAAGGAAAGGGAAATGCAGGTGATATAACCATTAATGCCCGTGATATTCAACTCAACGACAATAGCATCTTGAATAGTGGTGTGAGAGCAGGAGGTGAAGGAAAAGGCGGTGACATTAATATCAGGACTAATTCACTTTCTTTAAGAAATGGCTCTCAGATTAATTCTTTGATTTTTGGGCAAACAAGAGATAATCGGGGGAATATCATTCCTGCTGGTCGGGGAGAAGCTGGAAACATTACAATTAATGCTTCTGATCGCATCATCCTTTCTGGAGTTAGTGCTAATGGTTCTTCCAGTGGATTATTTGCTCTCACACAAACAGGAACATCAGGTTCAGCAGGAGATATTTCTGTTCAAACTGATAACCTGAGAATTACAGACGGTGCAGTTATCAATGCTACTACTTCCAATGCTAGTGATGGCGGCAATATTTTCATTAATGCGAGAAACTTTGAAGCACTCAATGGTGGACGAGTAGTTACAGCAACTCGCAGTACTGGTAACGCTGGGACAATAACATTTAAAGTTACAGAAGATATGACTATTTCTGGCTTTAATGGGGAATTTGCCAGCGGTATCTTTGCCAACACATTTGAAGGTTCCACAGGAAAAGGCGGTAGCATTTTCATCGACCCCAAACAAGTCACAATCAAAGATGCTGGAACTGTCACAGCAACCAGTGCTGGTACGGGAGAGGCTGGTAATATAACGCTTGAAGCTGATAATCTTACCCTGGATAGGGGAACAATCACTGCTGAAAGCGGTAGGGCCGCAGGCGGTAATATAAAATTAGATATTAAAGATTTATTGTTACTGCGTCGTAACAGTCAAATATCTGCCACTGCTGGCAGAGAGCAAGGTGGCGGCGATGGCGGCAATGTCAATATTAACACTGGCTTTCTCGTAGCTTTCCCCAAGGAAAATAGCGATATCACAGCAAACGCATTTACTGGTAGTGGGGGTAGAGTCGATATCCAAGCAGAGGCTATCTTTGGCATTGAACCACGCGATCGCCCTACATCATTGAGTGATATTACCGCTAGTTCGGAATTCGGTATATCTGGTACTGTCACCCTCAACACCCCAGATATTGACCCCAGCCAAGGATTAACAGAATTACCAGAGAATGTTACAGATCCGAGCGATCGCATTGCCGAAAATCCTTGCCAAAAAGGGGTTGGTAGTGAATTTATCATTACTGGACGTGGCGGTTTGCCAAGTAGTCCCAATCAAATTCTCAGCAATGACAACATTCTCGTTGATTTGGTAGAGCCTACCACCAGTACAAGCAGTTCCCAAGGTGCAAATATTAACCTCAGCATAACTAGTCCTAGTGCCAAACGGATTGTCCCTGCACAAGGATGGGTGTTGAACAACAAAGATGAGGTAGTGCTTGTTGCCTACGATCCCACTGCTACTAATCTGACGCAACGCAGTTTAGGAAAAACCGCTGCTTGCCTTGCCCCTTTTTAAAAGTTATAAATTTTCCAATTTCAGGAGGTGTTTAATAAAAAACAGAGAAAAACAGGGTATTACTGTACATCAATCATATGCGATCGCTGTTTTATATCTCCTTAACCATAGCAACTTTAAGCAGTCTTGCACCTCTTTCTACTGCAAGGGCGCAAATCACGCCAGACAACAGTCTTGGTGCCGAAAGTTCTGTTGTCACTGGTGATGTCATTAATGATATTCCCAGCGATCGCATCTCAGGCGGCGCTACTCGTGGCTTGAATCTATTCCACAGTTTCCAAGAATTCAATGTCGGTGAAAATAGAGGAGCTTATTTTTCCAATCCTAATGGGATTGCGAATATTCTCACACGAGTCACAGGTGGTAATCCCTCAAATATTCTCGGTACACTCGGTGTCTTAGGTAACGCAAATCTCTTCTTAATCAATCCAAAAGGGATTTACTTTGGATCAAATGCCCGATTGAATCTCGGTGGTTCATTTTTTGCAACTACAGCTGACAGTCTTGTCTTTGACAATAATTTTGAGTTTAGTGCCACTAATCCGCAAGCACCGCCACTGTTAACCGTGAATATTCCCATTGGTTTGCGATTTCGGGATATTCCTGGAAGTATTATCAACAATGCCAATTCTTTTGGTCTTGGGGTGCAGCCAGGAAAATCCTTAGCACTAGTGGGCGGTGACGTTAATTTCAACAGTGGGTTAGTAGTAGCACCAGGAGGACGAGTTGAGTTGGGAGGATTGGCACAAGCCGGAACAGTTAGGTTAAATGCAGATGGCAGCTTGAGTGTTCCTCAGGAAGTAACAAGAGCAAACGTATTGCTTACTAATGGCGCTATTGTTGATGTAACTGGTGGAGAAGGGGGCAATATTGCTATTAATGCTCGAAATCTAGAGCTTTCAGGAAGTTATCTTGTTGCTGGTATTGGAACGGGTTTTGGAGCACCAAGCACTCAAGCAGGTGACATTGTAATTAATGCAACAGAAAATGTGACACTCAAGGGAGAAGGTAACTCCTCCAGTTTTATTGTCTCTGATGCAATTGAAGAAGGAGATGCAGGCAGTATCAATATTCTAACAAGGTCGCTGTTTGTGATTGATGGATCTCGAATAGCTTCTAGAATCTTTGGACGGGGGAATGCAGGTAGTATCAATATTAATGCCCAAGATACAGTTAGCTTTAGTGGAGTGGGAGCAAATGGAGCCAGTGGTGTCTTCAGCAGCGTGCAGCCTACAGGCGTGGGCAATGGAGGCGATATAACAATTACGACTAATTCACTTTCCTTCATCAATGGTGCTTTCCTGTTCGCTGGTACCTTTGGGCAGGGAAATGCAGGGAATATAAATTTTTATGCCCGTGATGTAGTCTCCTTTGATGGGTCAGGAAACACAGGATTTCCTAGTGGAGCCACCAGCATAGTGGGAGAAGGAGCCATCGGCAAAGGAGGTAACATCAATTTCACAGCAGGTTCACTCTTTCTAACCAACGGTGCTCAAGTTAGCGCTGCTACCTACGGACTGGGGGATGCGGGGAATGTAAATCTGACTGCTCTCAAAGTCTCCTTTGATGGGTTGGCGAGCAGTGGATTTGCCAGTGGTGTCTTCAGCAGTGTGGAAGAAGCAGGCAGAGGCAATGGTGGTAACGTTAATCTTACAGCTAGTTCAATATCCCTAACCAACGGCGCTCAAATTAGTGCTGCTACCTATGGACAGGGAGATGCGGGGAATATAAATCTGACTGCTCTCAAAGTCTCCTTTGATGGGTTGGCGAGCAGTGGATTTGCCAGTGGTGTCTTCAGCAGTGTGGAAGAAGCAGGCAGAGGCAATGGTGGTAACGTTAATCTTACAGCTAGTTCAATATCCCTAACCAACGGCGCTCAAATTAGTGCTGCTACCCTAGGAAAGGGAAATGGTGGAAACCTCAGAGTTTTAGCTAGACAATTTGATGTCCAAAATCAGGCAGAAGCAACGGTAAGTAGTAGAGAAGACGGAAATGCAGGTAATATCCAGGTAAGAGCTTCTGAGATCAATCTGTACGATCAAGGGAAACTTACGGCAGAATCTGCCTCCGGTAAAGGTGGAAACATTAGTCTACAAACGGACAACTTGCTACGCTTACGCCGTAACAGCCTAATATCGGCAATTAGTGGTACTCCTGGAAGCGTTGGACAGGACGGTAATATCAATATTAATACTCCATTCTTAGTCGCTTTCCCCTCAGAAAATAGTGACATTGTTGCAACAGGCTTTGGACGTAGTGTTGGCAGTAATGTGCAAGTTAATGCACAAGGAATCTTTGGCATTCAGTTTCGGGATCAACTTACTCCACAGAGTGATATTGTTGCATCTGGAAAAGTAACGCTAATTACACCCGAAATAGATCCCAGTAAAGGATTAGTGGAATTCCCTGAGACTGTAACAGATCCGAGCGATCGCATTGCCGAAAATCCTTGTCAACGAGGTATCAGTAGTACCTTCGTTATCACTGGACGTGGCGGTTTACCAACTAGTCCCAATCAAAGTTTGAAAACTGACAATGTTCGCGTTGATTTGGTAGAGCCTACCACCAGTACAAGCAATTCCCAAAGTGCAACAATCAACCAACCGATAACTTATACTACTTCCAAACAAATTATCCCCGCTCAAGGATGGGTGTTGAACAAAAAAGGTGAGGTAGTGCTTGTTGCCTATGACCCCACTGCTACCAATCTGACTCAACGCGCTTCTTCCAGAAAAAATGCAGTTTGCCCTGCACCTTTTTGATATTTTTTGATTATTGAGGAGTATAGTATGCGCCTAAAAAATAACGTATTCATCCGGAAGCTAAATAACTGGCTGAAAAAAAGTTATAAAAAGCGATCGCTGTTTTTGGCAACTTTGCTGTTTATCTTCTCAGCAGCAACTCCATCTGTGATTGCCACAGTTCCCCAAGCAACCCCAATTGTCCAAACTCAGCAGAATGCCCAACAACAAGCTAATCAAGCCACGCAATTATATCGCTCTGGACAGTTCCAAGAAGCAGCGGTTGCTTGGGAAAAAGCAGCGGCTGGTTTTGCTAGCCAAAAAGATGGCTTAAATCAGTCAATGGCTTTGAGCAATCTCTCGCTGACTTATCAACAACTGGGACAGTGGGATAAAGCCACAAAAGCTAGCGAAGATAGTTTAGCAGTGCTAAAAACTCAGCCAAACAGCCAAGAAAAATTAAAAATTACAGCCCAAGCCCTAGACATTAAAGGCTATTTACAAAGGGAAACAGGAAAAGCAGCGGATGCTCTCGATACTTGGCAAGAGGCGACAAAAATCTACAGCCAAACTAATGAACCAACCAAACTAGCCCAAAGCAAGATTAACCAGGTTCAGACTATGCAAGATTTGGGGCTTTATCCCCGCGCTTGCAAGACTTTGTTAGAAGTATTAGATAAAGAAATAGGAGTGACAAATTGTCAAGAATTAAGTCAATTAAGTTCACAAGAATTAACAGCAAAGCTGCAAAAATTTACTGACGAATCTCCTTCTTTAACCTCAGTAGTGGGCTTGAGAAGCCTGGGTGAATTGCTGCGATTTATCGGTCAGCCAGAACAGTCTGAAATCGTCTTGAAAAGCAGTTTAAATCTAGCGCAGAGATTGAACTCTCCCCAAGAGCAAGCAGCTACCTATCTGAGTTTAGGCAATACATTCAACACCTTAGCTGAAAGCGAAAGAGTGCGCCGCAAAAGAGAGAATTATGACCAACAAGCATTAGATGCCTATAGTCAAGTAGTAAAAATTGCTACTTCTCCAACCATGCGCCAGCAAGCGCAACTGAATCAATTGAGCCTCTTGCTGAAACTGAAAAGAGAGTCTGAAGCAGAAGCTTTATGGTCATCCCTGAATTCTCAACTTGCAAATTTACCTCCCAGTCGTACAGGAGTTTATCAGCAAATCAACTTTGCCCAGAGTTTAGTAAAGTTAGGGTCAAAAGGTAACTTCCAACTTAAGCAAAACTCTCAACTCCCGAGTTTTGATGAGATTGATCGGATTTTAGCCAAAGCCACTACCCAAGCCAGAGGTTTGGGAGACAAACAAGCCGAAGCCTATGCGGTGGGAAATCGTGGCGCACTGTATGAACAGAGGGGCAATCCGGAGGATTTGTCTCAAGCCGAAAAATTCACAAAACAGGCTCTGGGTATAGTTTCTAGCGTAGAAGCGCCGTATATATCTTATCAGTATTTCTGGCAACTAGGCAGGATACGCAAAGCACAAGGAGATATACCAGATGCGATCGCAGCTTATACCAAAGCCTACAATGCCCTACAATCATTGCGTAGCGATTTAGTAGCAGTCAATCCAGAAGTACAATTTTCTTTTCGGGATAGTGTTGAACCAGTTTACCGACAATTAGTCGAGTTAGAGTTGGAGTATGCTAATTCCCTCAAAACAGCTGGAAAAAACGAGGAAAGTCAAAAACAAATAACTCAAGCCCGAAACGTGCTTGAATCTCTACAATTGGCTGAACTCAACAACTTTTTCCGGGAAGCATGTGTAGAAGCAAATCCCAGACTAATTGATGAAATAGACACTACCGCCGCTGTTATTTATCCGATTATTTTGCAAGATCGGTTAGAGGTAATTCTCAGTCTCCCCAATCAACCCGCACGCCTTTACACCACCAAAATTACTCAACAAGAATTGGAAAACACTGTAGAACAGATGCAGCGTTTTCTGAGAGTTCCTCCAACTCAAATCCAGGGAGTTGCTCAAGCTGAAGTCCAAGAATTTATGCCCCTCTACCAACAAGCATATAACTGGCTGATTCGACCCCTAGAGAAGGAGTTAGCAAACACTCAAGTTAAAACTCTAGTGTTTGTCTTGGATGGAGAATTACGGAATATTCCTATGTCTGTACTGCACGATGGCAAGCAGTATTTAATAGAAAAGTATGCTGTTGCCTTGACACCTGGTTTGCAACTACTCAACCCAAAACCGCTAGCAAAAATTGATATTAAAGCCTTAACAGCAGGATTAAGTCAAGTTCGCAGTGATTTGCCAGCGCATCAAGGCTTTGAACCATTGCGTTACGTGCAATCAGAAATTGAACAAATCAACAAACTAGGAGTGTCAGCGAAATCGCTGCTCAACAATAAATTTACTAGCAAAGAGGTTCAAAGCGAGATTCTTGATTCTCCAGTTCCCATAGTCCACCTGGCTACTCATGCTCAGTTTAGCTCTAATGCTGAAGATACCTTTATCCTCTTTTGGGATAGACGCATGAATGTTAAACAATTGGGTAACTTGCTGCGAAATAACACACTGGATTCCCGCAGACCGATAGAATTGTTAGTTCTCAGTGCTTGTGAAACAGCCATTGGCGATCAACGCGCTGCTTTAGGACTTGCGGGAGTGGCAGTGAGGTCTGGTGCCCGCAGTACACTAGCAACATTGTGGTCAGTCCAAGATCAAAGTACTGCTAAATTCATGGGTGAATTGTATAGCCAGCTAGAACAAGCCAAGAAGACTAAAATCAGCAAAGCACAAGCAATCCAGCAGGCACAACTGGCACTTCTTAAAGATCAGCAGTACAGCAATCCCCATTTCTGGGGGCCATTTGTGATCGTAGGTAACTGGCAATAAGGGATTGCCAACAAATAAATTATCCAATCTTGTGGGGCGGGTATCTTGCCTGCCCAAACCAAACGGCTACTCGTGTCCCCTACCTCCACAATAAAAAGATGTTGGGTCTGATTACTTCGACCCAACCCACAAAATTTATTCCACTAAATTAGAACAGAGGCGCTAAAACTCTCTCGGTGCATTACGCTGAAGCTAACGCACTTACCAGAATTTCGGGTTTTATTTAGTTGACTTAACTTAGCGAGAAGCAAACTAAAAATCAGACGGTAAAAGTACACTGTCAATTTCAACAATCACACCATTTGTGGTGGTGGTAGAAGGATGCTTGGCATTAGCATCATTTAATTTGACTGTGCCATCAGGAGTATCAGTGATCTTGACTTGACTGCCTTCGAGAGTTTTGATTAAGCCACTATTTACCTGTTCAGGAGTGATCTGACCAGATATCAAATGATTTTTCAAAACTTTAATACGGTTTTCTGGCTTGCTATATTGCTTGAAAACATTATCAGGTAAAGCATTAAAGGCTTCATCTGTAGGAGCGAAAATTGTGAAATAACCAGGTTTCTTGAGCGTGTCGAAAAGACCTGCTTCTTTCAACTCATCAACAAGATTGGCATATTTGCCATCCTTCGCAAGGGTATCAGCAATAGTGCTGTTGGAGTTGCGATAGGGATAGTTCCTATAAGCAGAGGGTTGAAATAAGGCTAAGCGTGGATAAAAGAATTTTCTGGCTAGGACGGGAGAAGCAATCATGGTTGTGACGCCAATAATGCTGATTAACCAAGCCAATTTGACAAACAATTTTTTGCCATTAAAGGCATGAGAATTTCGAGGAAACATAGGGCACCTATGGTAACTCTATTTTTATGCTAATACTACAAGGGATCGGTAGAATATTTCGGAAAAATTTATAGATATTTCTATATAGTTATTTGTATGTTCTCAGATTGGTAGGCTGATTGCATCAATGTCTGGATGCAATTAGTCTCAGTAGTCGGTTATTAACTGTATATACCAGAATACTTCACAATAAATCTTTATCTTTCTCCTCATCCTCACTCTCTCTATGATTTAGGACACGGAGTGTTGAAGAAGCACAACCAGGGATTGTCTTCTTTCGCCAACTGGCGATCGCAGTTTAATTACACGGACTATTGATAATACCACAACACGAAGCGGAAACTAGCATTTGGCTGTTTGAGTTGCCGAACACCGCATGAGGAGTACCTATACCCTGTGGTTTTCAACTCAGACTGCTCACCTAAGAATTACAGCCTTTCCTCAACAACAGAAATAAGCCACTACTGCCGCATAACAGCGTAGCTTTGGAACCTACTGAAGGTATAGTTCACCAAATAGAACCTTTTCCAGAAAACTGCGATCGAGAAATTCTGAGATTTTAATCTCTTATGCAGATTTTTTTATAGACATTATGGTGGAGAATGTTGAAGAAATTTACCAACAAAAATAAATAGCCATGAGAGACAATCGCAACAAGCAAATACGTATATGGGCAATGCTGTGTCATCTCTCGGCTTTATTGTGGATACCATTAGCTTTATTAGTATTTCTGGGAATTCCCTTGTATCTGCCATTGCTAAATATCGTGGGGCCGTTGGCTATTTGGCGATGTAAAAAAGCACAAGACCCCTGGATAGATTTTCAAGGAAGAGAATCTTTAAATTTTCAACTTTCACTGACGGTTTATACTTTAGTTGTTATTATAATTTCCTTATTTTTAGTTTTTACGACTTGTGGTGTAGCCTTAACGAATCATATGGTTTCTAGACAATTAGAAACTATTTTTAATAGTCTCTTAACTATTTTAAGCATACTTATATCAATATTAATGTTATCGCAATTAATTTTAGTAAGTTTCGCAGCTATTAAAGCTTATAAAGGTCAACATTTTCGCTATCCTTTGACGATTAGATTTTTGAGGTGAATTATTTGGGCTTTTGGCTCTTATTCTATAGGACTAGTATTTGATTTTTGGGCGTTGCATAATTGCGGGATGATTTTGGAATTTGTACCAACCACAATCACCGTGTCCCCGTGTTCCCGCGTCTGGTGCGTCAGCCTCATTCATCCCATTATTCAGCAACGCCGATTTTTGAAAAGATACGTAGGGGAGGCAAAAAGGGGTGTGGATTTTCCTCCCCCTTTATTGCCGTTGCGTTAGCCTTTGGCGTAACGCACCATTCTATGTTTTTGGTGCCGTACTCTCGCCGATCGCACACCCTACGTGTACTTAGTGCGATCGCAATCTCTTTTTGGAAATCATAACAGCAAATTGCTTCCTTGCACTTTCAAATAAATTCGTGAATCAGTATTGGAACCAGATGAATCAGTTTTTGAACCTCGTGAATCAGTTTTTGAACCTCGTGAATCAGTTTTTGAACCTCGTGAATCAGTTTTTGAACTTGGTTGACTGAGTTAACGAACTCGCGCGAGTATGAAAAACTATCAGATGAGGTTATTTAAATAAACTTATGTCATCTATGCCACAGGTTGCAACTTTTGACCACAATCCAGCTAAAGCGCAACTCATTGGCGTTGCAGTTGTCGGCACAGGATTTGGTCAAAAAGTCCACATTCCTGGATTCCAAGCCCATCCCCGTACCCAGGTAGTTGCTGTTTATCACCGAGATTTAGAAAAAGCCCAAGCCATAGCACAATCCCAAAATATTCCCTATGCCTGCAATACAATTGCAGATATTGTTTCTTTAAGCGAAGTGCAAGCAGTCAGCATCGCCACACCACCATTTTTGCACTACGAAATGGCTAAGGAAGTTTTGCAAGCCGGAAAACATTTGTTACTAGAAAAACCTACAACTCTAAATGCCGCTGAAGCGAAAGAACTTTACTATTTGGCAAAATCAAAAGGCGTCACTGCAACTGTAGATTTTGAATTTCGATTTGTACCAGGATGGCAATTATTTTCTGAACTTTTATCACAAGGGTATGTCGGCAACAAACGCCTAATTAGAATTGATTGGTTGGGTTCTTCTCGTGCTGATGCTTCCAGACCTTGGAATTGGTATTCGCAGAAAGATAAAGGAGGCGGCGCACTAGGGTCTTTGGGTTCCCACACCTTCGATTATATTAACTGGCTGTTTGGATCGTTACGCAGATTAAACGCCCATTTAAATACTGCCATAACCCAACGACCAGACCCCAACACAGGCGAATTAAAGGCAGTAAACAGCGATGATACTTGCATGTTGACGCTAGAATTGGCAGATGGTACACCTTGTCAGGTTTCCATCAGTGCGGTTGTACATGCACAGCGTACTCATTGGGTAGAAGTGTATGGCGATCGCGGTACTCTAGTTTTAGGAAGCGAAAATCAAAAAGATTATATACATGGTTTCCGTGTTTGGGCATCCCAACCCGGTAAACAGCTAACAGAAATAGAAATTCCCAATAGATTAGTATTTCCCAAAAATTATGCTGATGGTCGCATTTCTGCGTTTATCAGAGTGGTAGACCAATGGGTGCAGGGAATTGATAGAGGAGAGGAAATAGTTCCATCCTTGCGAGAAGGGGTTTATTCCCAGTTGTTGATGGATTTATCTCATGAATCAAATATGACATCAAGCTGGATAGATATACCCAGTTTGGAAGAATTTCTGGGAAGTTAATATTTAATATTCAAGGGTCAAGGTTTAGAGTTTCCTTCCCTTGATTAAAAATCACCTGATCGGATGAGCCTATAGGATGAAGTCAAATTATTATCTTTTATCTTAACCTAAGTAGTAATCCGCAATAAGTAATCACTAGGTTTGGCTATGAGCGAACCAGCAAGTGCAGACATCAAACAAGCATATAAAACGACAGCAGAAATGGCTTTTGTTATAGCCCAAGCTTTGAGTCAAATCAAAGATGAACGGGTGATAGATGAAGTGGTCGCTAGATTGCTCAAAGATTGCGATAATTAATATCGTGTCTGCTTGAATACTTATACTGTCGCGTAAGCTGATAATAATGAGTCAGCGCAGTTTACTCTGTGGGAAGCCGCAATGACTATCTTATGTCTAAAGACATACGTTTATAAATTACTCCGTAAGAGAGATGAATTTTTATTAGCAATACAGTAATTATCTAGCATTATCAAAAGTTGTTCAAATAATTGCGTTTCTAGTTAGAGCATGATATTTTGAAGTTCAAGTATATTTGCTTAAATTAGGTTTGCTTAGCCTGGAAATCCTGTTAAGCAAAGTCAGTAAAATGCAAGTTTTTTTTTAATTCAAATTTGGCATTTATCTGGCAATTATTTGGAGTAATCTAAAATGCAATTTCAACGCTTGGCCAGTGCATTTTTTATTTCAGGGTGTGCATTGGCTACTGTTTCGTGGTTTGCTGCTATAGCTGGTGAGGTTGCTGTAGTAACAGCAAAGTCACTCAATGTGCGCACTGGTCCTGGCAATGAGTATCGCTCGACTTACGTTCTCAGACAGGGCGATCGCGTCGAAATCATCGAACGCAAGGGTGAGTGGTCAAAAATAGTTGGTGAACGCGGTGGTGAAGGTTGGGTATATGCTCGCTATCTAGACGTGCAGAATTCTGGAAGCAACAACTCTTCAGTTGGTAAAGTTGCTGTAGTAACAGCAAAGTCATTCAATGTACGCACTGGTCCTGGCAATGAGTATCGCTCAACTTATGTTCTCAGACAGGGCGATCGCGTCGAAATCATCGAACAACAGGATGAGTGGTCAAAAATAGTTGGTGAAAGCGGTGGTGAAGGTTGGGTGCAAGCTGCCTATCTATCGGAACAGGATTCCGGAAGTAACTCTGGAGGCGACTTTTCTAATGAAACTAATTATGTTTATAGGAGCAATGGCAAAATAGAGAATGCTCGTTACTCAGGCCCTGGAAGTGCAACTGTTGTTATGGCTAAACGTGGCAATAATTTTAGTCTTGGCTTAGTCAATCCTGCAAAGTTTTCTGTGGAATATATCGGTACTCTTCGCAGTAACTTTGAGGGTAATATTCAAGGGCAAATTAACAACTTCCAATCTTCTGCATTAGGCTATAGAACTCTCCCCGCTTCTGGAGATTGCAATATTCAGGTGAGTGGAGGTACGATTCGCTCTGCCAGCTGCCTGGTAAATGGTACAAACATCGATCATGGTAAGAGTACCTTTACTGCTCAATAGCATGTATTGGTTTGACATTACTTGTTAGATAAGCCTTAGTTGGATTTGCTAACGTTCCCCAGTTCTCAACAAATAGAGCTGGGTGTTCAATAGTACCTATGTCATATCTACCCTCACCCCTTGCCCCTCTCCCAAGTTGGGAGAGGGGTGTCCGACAGGACGGGGTGAGGGTTTTTAATGAACATGAATTAGCCGGACTTGATATCACTAGCCAACTGCACCTTTTCAAAGTGGAATTTTGTAAAAAATTAGATTGAAAATTACTTAAACCTCAAATCTATAACTGGCAATGGTTTTAGATAGATTAACTGCTTTGATTTGTCATAATCGAGTTTCAGGCACTTTTAGCTCTTTTGATTTAATTTGCTTGATCGGACAAGAGTTTTAGATACTTTTTGCGCCAGAAAATTTCAAAGTTCAAGTGGTTTATTTTAAGACAATAATGCTATAGAATCTATAGAAAAGAAAGTTTCCAAAATGGAACTATCTTTCTTTTAATATTGCGATCGCATCAAAAGTACAAAATAACAACGACTAGACCTTACTCAGACAATCTAACCGAGTTGCCATATTAGTGACCTGGGTTGCTTGCTAGACCGATTGTATGAATGTCTGTTCAGAGCTTAGAAAGTAGATTTTTGCTACACAAAAATCTACTTTCTACAAAAAATATGGATTCTTCCTAACTAAATCCTTTGAACAGACGTGTTTGTTCGAGAGTGGAAACTAAAACAAAATAGTCAATATTCATCCAAACAAGATGTATTAGAGAAATCAAATTCTCAAGAAGCATCGATATTGTTGTCCAGATAAATAAACTTCGTAGAAATCTACTCTTTTATTTCATCATGCTAACAGTGATGAAAGCAATCGGATTTTTCAATATCAGCCTTAGAAAATAACAACTAATTACCGAAGTTTATATTCAGAGGAATACTGAAGTTATTTCTGGACTGGTTTTTACGTTCGATTGAAACATTTGGAAACAGGGTGATAAGATGTTTCGTCAACAATGTTCACTGCCATCATTAGCAATTTTGTTTACTTTGACTGCTACTTCTCCTCCTTCAGCAGTCTCTTTTATTGCTCGTCCTGTGCTTGCCCAGTCATCGGCTGACAGTACTTCTTTTCCTGTTCCGCAATCTGTTCCCAGTGGTACACAAGTGCGGATCAACGGCACAACTAGTATGGAAAAGATCAATCAGGCACTGGCGGATCGCTTCAAATCAAAGTTTCCCGGTACAGATGTCAACATTGCCTACGATGGAACGGATGCATCTGTGAAAGCACTGCCAGATGGAAAAATTGATTTGGCTGCAATTGGTCGTTCACTAACGCAAGCAGAGAAAGCCCAAGGGCTTGTCAGCACTCCCATAGCTCGTAATAAGATAGCTGTAATCGTTGGCAAAGATAACCCGTATAAAAATAGCTTGACCTCCGAGCAGTTTGCTAAAATCTTTCGGGGTGAGATTACCAACTGGTCACAAGTCGGGGGTTCTTCCCAAGCAATTCGCCTGATCGATCGCCCAGACAATAGCGACTTGCGGCAAGCATTTGTGAATTATCCTGTTTTTCAGGCAGTTCCATTTAAAACAGGTGCAAATGCTGTCAAACTTACAGAAGACAGTACTGAAGCGGTGATCAAAGAACTGGGATCGGATGGCATTGGATATGCGATCGCCGACCAGGTAATTAATAACCCCAACGTGCAGATTATCTCAATGCACAAAGTTCCTCCCACCGATCCCCGTTATCCATTCTCTCAACCTTTAGCATATGCTTACCGGGGATCAAATCCTAGTCCTGCGGCACAAGCATTTGTAGGTTACGCAACTGCTCCCGAAAATCAGCAAATTGTTGAACAAGCCAGGGCTGCGGAGGTTGCAGTCGCAACACCTCAAGCCACATCCTCCCCGACAGCAACAGCAACAACTTCACCTGATACCACTGCGATCAGAACAACCGCTCCTACAACTACAACAACAACAGGAACTGAACCCCAGCGTGGATTCCCGTGGTGGTGGTTATTGCTAATTCCATTACTGGGTGGATTGCTATGGTGGTTGCTAGGTCGGCGTACTAATGCTCCTGCCCCTACTCCTGCCTCAGCACCCGTTCCTATTCCTGTCCCTCCTCCTCCCCCTGCTAGAACTCGTGAGAGTCGGATCGTTCTGACACCTCGAAATTGCCGGGATGCTTATGCCTACTGGGAAGTTTCCGATCGGGAGAAAGTAGATTTGCAACGGCAAGGTGGACGCGATCTCAAGGTGCGTCTCTACGATGTCACTGATATTGAAGACATGGATCGTCAGACGCCCCACAGCATGAAGGAGTTTGATTGCGATCCTCGGGAACAAGATATGCACATTCCTATCGCAGTAGACAACCGTGATTACATTGCTGAGCTTGGTTATATTACTTACAGCGATCGCTGGCTACCAATTGCTCGTTCAGCTCACGTACGAGTTCCTGCCTGTGAACCTGTTAGTAATATTCCTGCAACAGCGGCTGCTGCTGCTCCAGCAGCAGCCGCTGTTGCTGCTCATACTTTGGTAAGCGATCGCCCTGTGGTGACAAAAGATGAAAGTCGTGCGATCTTGGTGCCTCGCAATTCCAGTGATGCCTATGCCTACTGGGAAATTCCAGAAGCACGGAAGGCTGAACTGCGACAACAGGGTGGACGTAAGCTGGCGCTTCGAGTTTACGACACTACAGGTATCGATCTAGATCGAGAACCTGCTCACAGCATTCAGCAGTTTGACTGCGATGAGCAAACACCCGATTTGCACATTCCCATTACCCAGAGCGATCGCGACTACGTTGCAGAATTAGGCTATGTCACTGACGATGGTCGCTGGCTCAAACTTGCTCGTTCAACCCCTGTCAGAGTTCCATCTGCTCCCACGCTAGAGAGTACAACCACACCCTCATCCGGTTCTGGAACAAACCTGGCGGGGGTTGTCTCCGATCGGGTTGACAGTATATCTAGAGCAACAACCAATCTGGCTGGAAATGTGACAGATAGAGTTACCGGCACCATCGCCGGAGGCACAGCCGCAGTAGCAGGTATGGGAACAGCCGCTCGGTCATTCTTAGATAGAGGGCAGTCCGATCTTGATAGCGATCGCACAATTAGCGGTCAGCCTGCCATGAAGAACGACTGCCGAATTATCTTAGTGCCACGCAACTCTAGAGATGCTTACGCCTATTGGGAAGTATCAGATGACTACAAAGCCAATGCGCGACAGCAAGGCGGACGTAGATTTGTACTGCGAATTCATGATGCAACTAATCTTGACATTGACAATCAGCCACCCCACAGCACCCAAGAATATGTGTGCGATGAGCGCGACCAAGACAAACATGTTTCAATTCCAGTCAGCGATCGCGACTACATCGCAGAAGTGGGCTACTACACAGATGACAATCGCTGGCTGAGAATTATTCGCTCCTTCCACGTTCACGTGCCATCAGATAGCACATCGCCATGAGAAGGAATCGAGCAAGGAGCACAGGGCATGGGGCATGGAGCATAGATAAAGATCCAATGCCCAATTCCCAATCCCCAATCCCCAATCCCCAATCCCCTTTTTATCAACCTTGAGTGAGGACATTCATCATGGGACTTTTTTTTGATGTTCTAAGTGCAATTAACAACCCCAATCAGCAGGGAAGCGTGACTCAACTAGAGTCAATCACAAACTCAATTCAGCAATTAGCAACTAGTCGAGGAATTCAGCCATCTCAAATGCAAACTGTGATGTCAGTGTTAGGCAATGTGCTGCGTCCTGCACTACAGAAACAGCAGTCAACCTTGGGTGGCAATCAATTACAGAATCTCATTGGTCAAGCCATTGGTACTAGTGCGAGTGCATCTGGGCTGCAATCTCTGATGTCGCCTCAGTTGCAACAGCAAATCGTTCAAACAGTTTCTCAAAGAACAGGACTAAGCCCGAATGCGATCCAGGCTGCTTTGCCAACACTAACTTCAGCAGTGATGGGTCTGCTAAATATGGGTACTACTAAACCTGGTGTTTCAGGCTCAAACTCTATCTTGAGTACGTTTTTAGATAGCGATCGCGATGGCGACACAGACCTAGGTGATGTTCTGAGATTTGCCAATCGTTTTCTTAATCCATCCGCCATATAGTTCTTGGCGACTTGGGAATTGGGCATTGGGCATTGGGCAAAAATAAGTCAAAAGCATGCCCTCGAGCGCAGCGAAGGGTTAAAAGCTAAAAGTAAAAAGAAAGAATTTTTTCTTTTACCTTTTTACTTTTTACTTTTTACTTTTTACTTCTCCAGTTCCTTTGCCCCATGCCCCTTGCCCATTGCTCCATGCCTGATGCCCTAATCCCCAGTTCCCAATCCCCAGTCCCCAATCCCCTAAAATCGGTAGGTAAACCAATGACTACTTTAATGCTCGGTTCTGACGACTTATCCAAGCTCACTTCTGCTGTAATGACCTCTGGCATGGCAGTATCAATTGTTGATGTTGGTATCATTTCAACAGCAATTGAAGCAGGCGCAATGGCCAAAGAGATTGCTGGAGCTGCCAAAAAGTATCCAAACAACTCCGTCATTCAAGCATTGTTTTCAGATGACGCTATGAAAAAAGCTCAGACTGAAGGCTATCTCAAAGTTGAGGCTAAACCTGAGGAGATGACACCAGAAAAGGCTGTTGATACAGCGATCGCCAGGATTGCTGAAGCTCTGATAGTATTAGAAGGAAAGGCATCTGCTGAGGAAATCGGCGAATACAAACAGTTCATCTACAGCTGTGCCGCTCGTGTTGCCAATGCAGCAGGCAGTGGATTGTTTGGCTCTGGAAGCCCGAAAGTAAGCGATAAAGAAGCAGTTGCACTTGCCAAAATTAAAGCTGCACTTGGTTTGTAGAAGTTGCGGAATTAATATTATGTTCAGTTAATCATGGGCAATTAAGCCAACTTGATATAACTTGACCATTCGAGTGGGAGAGCCTCTGGCTCTCATTCTCGTGACCAGGTTCAACCTGGTCACGAGGGTTTGGAGGCTCTGCCTCCTGCTGTTGTAACTGATGTAATATGTAATCAACCAAATATTGCTGGATGGCTCGTTAGTTATGAACGAGCCTATTTTTTCAGGCTATTTGCAATTGAAAAGGGTTTGAATCCCCCCTCTATTGTTCCTTTCTGCCACGCCACGTGCTACCAGTCGGCGAAGTCGCCGCTCCTCTGGGTTTCTTCAAGCTAAACCTTAGGGTAGATGCTGTAAGCACTTCCGAAGAAAGTAAATATTATCTAGTCCTGCCAAATCTACATTTTTATCCACTATCAGAATTGGACATCATCACCCAAATTTATAACTTAAAATACAGATCCTCTAACCCTCAATCTCGACGTGCGATCCCCAACTCACTTGTTTGGAAATCGAATCGTGTCTGAAGCGATCCGTAACCGACTGTTGCCCTATGGAGTTACTGCTCTCGGCGTTGCAGTAGCCTTGTTGTTTATGCAGCTGCTTAACCCTTGGCTACCCATGACCCAATCACCCTTTCTACTATTTTTTGCCGCAGTTACAGTGAGTGCTTGGTACGGTGGTCGAGGGCCGGGAATATTCGCTACCTTGTTATCGGCTTTATTTGCCAACTACTTCTTTATAGTTCCAGTTTATAAATTTACCTTAGATCCACTCAGTTTTTCACGGTTATTAATATATATTCTAGAGTCAATTTTGATCAGCGTCTTATGTGGAGCATTACGCACTGCTCAGCAGCGAACGCAAAAGAGTCTCAATTTGCTGAAAGTGAGCGAAGCCAAATTTCGGCGTTTAGTGGATTCTAATATCATTGGGGTGGTATTTGCAGATACTCGCGGAGCCATCACAGAAGCCAACGATGCTTTTCTGAAAATGACAGGTTACACCCGCGAGGATGTATTGACAGGGCGGGTGCGTTGGGATGAAATGACACCACCGGATCTTTCCGATCTTGATGCACATGCCATAGAAGAAATAATGACCACAGGAAAATGCACTCCTTTTGAGAAGGCATACTTTCACAAAGACGGTCATCGGATTCCAATTTTAGTAGGGGCGGCTTTGTTAGAAGATGAGTCTAGAGAAAATGTCATTAGCTTTATACTTGACTTGAGCGATCGCAAACAAGCCGAACAGCGTCAGCGCGTACAGTATGCAGTTACTCGCGTCCTCGCTGAAGCCAGAACAATTGCTGATGCAGTGCCAGCAGTTTTGCGATCGCTGTGTGAAAGCCTGGGATGGCAATTAGGTATCTTTTGGAGTGTAGACCGTCAGGGTGAGTTTCTAGGTTATGTGAATGAATGGCACGTACCCTCTGTAAATCTAGATGAGTTCAAGGAAAAAAACCAAACTACAATTTTTACCCCTGGAGTTGGACTACCCGGTCGTGTCTGGGCAAGCGGTGAACCTGCCTGGATCGAAGATGTGATTGCAGATCATAACTTTCCTAGAATTGCCGAAGCTACTCAAGCAGGATTGCACGGCGCATTAGCATTCCCCATTCGGATCAATCGCGAAATCTTAGGTGCGATCGAGTGTTTTAGCGATAAAATTCAGAAGCCGGATGCTGATTTATTACAGATGATGAGCACTATCGGCAGCGAGATTGGCCAGTTTATTGAGCGCAAACGAGCTGAAGAGGCGTTAGCTGAAAGTCAGCGACTTTTTTCAAGCTTCATGAATCACATGCCTGGTTGCGCTTATATTAAGGACGAGCAAGGACGTTACTTATTTGCCAACCCTATTGGTGCAGGTTTAGTTAATCTTCAAGTAGCTAAAGTTTTAGGCAAGACAGATTTCGATATATTACCACAGGAAGTAGCACAACCGCTTCGAGATAATGATATCACTGTTCTCACCACAGGCAAAGCGATACAGAAAATCGAGACCTTGCCGCAATCAGATGGTGAACACTGTTGGATGTCGTTCAAGTTTCCCATCAAAGACGCATCCGGTAAACAGATGCTTGCAGGTATGTCTTTTGACATCACCGAACAGAAACGAACGGAGGCAGCAATAACAGAACTGAATAAGGACTTAAACCACCGTGTGAGCGAACTACAAACTTTGCTCGATGTAATTCCCATCGCGATTGGAATTGGCCTTGATCCTAAATGTAGGGATATCAGAGTCAACTCAGTCTTTGCTAGGTGGTTAAATGTACCAACAGGCGTGAACGTGTCTACAATCCAAGTTAATTCTGAACAACTTCCGTTTAAAATCTGCCGACATGGTGAGGAACTGCCGCCTGATGAGCAACCGATGCGGTATGCAGCAACTCATGGTGTGGAAGTTCGGCATTCCGAAATTGAAATAGTTTGCGATAACGGCGCAATTCACCACCTTTTGGGCAACGCTGCACCCCTGTTCGACGAAGAAGGCAGAGTCAGAGGAAGTGTGGGAGCATTTCTAGATATTAGCGATCGCAAACGCACAGAAGCCATTTTTCGGTTTTTAGCAGAGGCAAGCAGTGTGCTTGCTTCTTCTTTAGACTATCAAACAACTCTTGAGAATATAGCCCGCCTTGCTGTTTTGGATATAGCAGACTGGTGTGCAATTGATGTATTGGACGAAAATTCAGCCACTTCCAGACTGGCAGCAATTCACGGACACCCAGACAAAGTCCAGCAAGTGCGTGAGTTTATTCGCAACTATCCACTCGATCTTAACAGCAGCCACCCAATCGCTAGAGTATTGCGTACTGGCGAATCAGAACTGGTAACTGATTTTCTGGAACCAGATTTAGCATCCATTGCTGGTGACGAGGAACATTACAGAAAGCTGCAAGCTTTGCATATCAAGTCTTATATTTGTGTGCCGTTGATTGCTCGCGGGCAGATACTGGGGGCAATTACGTTAGTATATGGAGAATCGGGGCGTCGCTATAGTGTGACTGATTTGTCACTCGCGGAAGATTTAGCTCGTCGTGCTGCCTTAGCTGTAGACAATGCCAGACTCTATCGTAAAGCTCAGGAAGCCAACCAGATCAAAGATGAATTTTTAGCAGTGCTTTCTCATGAATTGCGATCGCCCCTCAACCCGATATTAGGTTGGACAAAAATTCTGCAAAGCCGCAAATTAGATGAAGCTGCTACCCTCAATGCTCTGAAAACCATAGAGCGCAATGCTCATGTGCAAGTACAAATTATAGAAGATTTGCTAGATATCTCACGCATCATTCAAGGCAAACTCAGCTTGGATGTCTCCCCAGTCAACCTAGCCTCAACTATTGAGGCAGCGATTGAAACTGTACGTCTAGCAGCGGAAGTGAAGTCAATAGAAATTAATTTTCAGAAAAATAGCAGCGAAACTCTTTTTGTATTGGGCGATAGCAGTCGTTTACAACAAGTTATCTGGAATTTGCTCTCTAATGCAGTTAAGTTTACACCAAATCAGGGTCGGGTAGAAATCTTAATAGAGTGCTCAAACGCAGATGCCCATATCAAAATTAGCGATACAGGTAAAGGCATTAATCCAGACTTTTTACCTTATGTTTTTGATTATTTTCGGCAAGAAAACAGCGCTACAAATCGTCAATTTGGCGGTTTAGGGCTGGGGCTAGCAATTGTCCGTCGCTTAGTAGAACTACACGGTGGCACAGTCAAAGCCGAGAGTTCAGGAGAAGGGCTAGGAGCTACCTTTACTATCACATTGCCTCTAATGACAACTGTACAAAAAACTAGGCAAGAAAATGACAACTCAGACACATCTCCTATTCTTAAGGGAATACGAGTACTTGCCGTTGATGACGATCCAGATAATCTAGAACTGATAGTTTTTCTACTCGAACAATACGGTATAGAAGTGCGTAGCGTGACTTCAGCAGTCGAAGCACTTTCCGTACTAATAGAATGGCAGCCAAATTTATTACTTAGTGATATTGGTATGCCAGACGTAGATGGCTATACCTTAATTCGCCAAATCCGGGCGCTACCACCAGAACAAGGGGGAACAATACCAGCGATCGCACTGACTGCCTATACAGGAGAAATTAACCATCAACAGGCACTATCGGCTGGTTTCCAACAACACGTCTCCAAGCCAGTCAACCCGGAAGAATTGGCTTTAGCTATTACCAAGGCCGTTGGAGGCAGTAAAGAAGGCAATGGGTAATAGGAAAGAAAAATGCCAATTACCAATCACCAATTACCAATCACCAGTAGATCCTTGTGTAAAAGGTAGTTATCATCCCTGATATCTGAGGAAGAAGGAGAACCTGGAGTGGGAGGAGAAGAGGTGTCAAGGTCTTTAATATCTTGGCTTGAAACCCAACCGATAGATCCTGATTTGTTAAACCGTACTCGATACCATGTGTATCTATCAGCACCATAAACCCGATCAATAATTTGGGCTTGCTCTCCAGATGAAGTTGTACCTATTTGTCGTGAGTTTGGTTCAGGAGACGCGTAATAAGGGATCTTAGTATTGGAACTACTAACCTTTGAATTACCATGATCACCTAGAGCGGTTTGAGAAGAAACTGTAGAATTTTTCGGTGAGGTTTCATTCTCCTGAGGAGAAGTTTGCGGAATAATTGGGGTGTTATTTGTTGCTGGAATGGGCTGTATAGGAAGTTCAGCTTGATTATTGTTGTTATGATTACAACCTAGAATTAATCCACAACTGAGGCTAATTAACAATGCATTGATCGAAGTTTTTGTTATCCATCTCATGGTTGATGCACTCTCTAAAGCATTGACTCCAATGAAAACTGGAATTGTGCAATGTTCACCCACATATCAAAGAATACAAAATCTTGAACCTATATATTTCTCCGTCATGGTAAATTTCAATAACAAAGTAGTTTGGATCACAGGAGCATCCTCTGGTATTGGTGAAGCACTGGCATATGCTTTTGCCAAACAAGGCAGTAAACTTGTGCTTTCTGCCAGACGTGAGGAGGAACTGCAAAGAGTCAAAAAAGCGACAAAATTACCTGTTCAACAGGTGTTCATATTACCAATGGATATGACAAAGTCCGAAGAATTTCCAGAAAAAGTAGCAACTGCGATCAATTATTTCGGACAGATTGATATTGTTGTTCACAATGCCGGAATTAGTCAGCGATCGCTAGTGAAAGATACGCCACTACTGGTTGACAGAATGTTGATGGAAGTGAATTTTTTTGGTGTGGTAGCGCTGACAAAAGCGATACTACCTCACACGATCGCTCGAAAAGCAGGGCATTTTGTTGTCATCAGCAGCATTGCAGGCAAGTTAGGCACTCCGATGCGAAGTACCTATGCTGCTTCTAAACACGCTTTGCACGGTTTTTTCGATTCGCTGCGGGCTGAATTTTGGCAAGAAAATATCAAAGTCACGATAATTTGTCCTGGTTACATCAAAACTGCTATTTCCATCAACGCCTTGAACGAAACAGGGAACAAATATAACAAAATGGATGAAAATCAGGAGAAAGGCTTGAGTGTAGAAGTCTGTGCAACAGAGATTCTCAATGCAGTTAAAAAAGAAAAGTTAGAAGTATATATAGGTCGTTTTGAAGTATTGGGTGTGTATTTAAAAAGATTTTTCCCTGGCATTCTTTCGAGAGTGCTAAGAAACTTGCATATCAAAACCAAAGAAGTTTAATGCTGCTTGGAGCAAGCCTTCAGACTGCAAGGTAAAATCAGTTAAGTTCTATTTCCAATCAAGCTTCCCATGTATCATTCCAGCACTATCAAACTAGCTGCGGTTGAGAAATCGGCTGCGAGGGATGGATTTGCAGAACCGTATCACAAGGTTACGTTTGAACTGATTTCAGAAGGTATTCCAAAGAGTCAGATGGTAGTTTGGGTACACCCGGCTTATCCAGATGATGATCTCGTTCGTGTTGCTCAAACATTTGCTTGGCGCAGATTACTTGATTTATCAGAAGCGGCGAGTGAAAATGCTTTTTCTGAAGAGGAAATTCAGTTACTTTGGGAGCGAGTGAAACCAGCTAATTTTTGAAAGTTATTGGAATCTCCTCAAAAAGGTGTCCTTGCCTTTAGATGAAAGCTTTCTCCTAACTGTGGATGCTCAAAGTAAAGTTCTCTCGCATGTAGATGTAATCGACTTGTGACTGCACGACATCCGTAAAGTTTATCTCCCAAAATGGGTATACCAAGTCCTCTCGCATCAGCAGCATGAACTCTCAATTGATGTGTGCGTCCTGTTAGTGGCATAAACTCTATACGAGTGTAGTCTTCTTCTCTTGCCAGCACTTGGAAGCGAGTTACACTTGGTTTTCCGTACTGCCAATTAACTTCCTGATAGGGACGATTCTGAGGATCTCCCCATAATGGCAGTTCAATTACACCTTGATTAATAGTCACACAACCACAAAGTAAAGCTTCATAAACTTTGCGAACTTGCCGTTGTTGAAACTGCCAACTAAGTTGGCGATAAGTTTGTCGATCGCGAGCTAGTAAGAGAATACCAGATGTTTCTTGATCTAACCGATGCACCGCTGCAAGCGCCATGCTATCAGGTAACAGCTGACGTAAACGACTGAGGACACTATCTTGGCGATCGCGATAACGACCTGGAACCGATAATAAGCCTGGGGGTTTGTTAGCGACAATCAGCCATTCGTCTTCATAAAGAAGATCGAATCCCAGCGATCGCACATCATCACCTCCCCTCCCCTTACCTAGGGGAGGGGTTGGGGAGCCAGCGCGTTGCGGGGGTTCCCCCCGTTGTAGCGACTGGCGTGGTGGGGTTTTTGCAGTCGCGCCTATCTCTGCTATCGGATTGCTTTGAGACAATCCTGACAGGAGAAATCCCATCAATGGTTGACAACGCTCTGCACAAGCTCCATAGAATTCTCCTTGGATTTTGTCTTGATTAGCAGAGGATGATCCCCACCAAAACTCTGCCATTGCCAATGGTTTGAAAGCATGTGTTGCCGCATAATGAAGTAACTTTGGAGCACAACATTCTCCTGTGCCAGTAGGCAAACCTTGTGGCATCAATTGCTGTAGCGATCGCGATTTTCCGAAAAAATTCGTGAGGGAATAAACAGCGTGCATCTGCGCTTGCAGTTGGCGGGACAGTTCTTTACGGCGTTGTTTCAGTTCCCGCTTTTGTGCATCTGCTGCTGCAATCAACTGCTTGAGCGGTTGTAATGCCTCATCTCGTTGGCGTTTGAATTGCCGTCGTTCAATTCCATCCCGACGACTTTCGGCATCGAGTTGTTCAACAGCAGCAGCGAGTGCTTCCCCAGTCAGCGTTTCGCAAAGTATCTGACGTTGTTCGTGTCGTTGCTGTTTGCGATCTCGATGGCGATCGCTCATTTCTTGCAGACGTAGTTCAAACTCGCGAGACAGGATTTCGTATTGCTGCCGTTCGCTCAGTTGCTTCAGGTTAATTAACTCCTGCTTGATAGCGCCCAATTCCGCCAATGTCCGAGCTTCTTCTAACGTTACTTCGTCTCGTCCGGGGATCGGCGGCACCCAACCCTCAACCACACTACAACCATTGAGTAATCCAGAGAACGCTTTAAGTACCCGTTGTTCTCCATCAGGCAGTTCAACGAGTAATATTCCATACATCTTGCCTTCACAGGAATAACAGTCATCAGTGGCGAGGTATCGCATTAAACCATAGGCGATTTCCTCTGCCAAAGCAGTGCGGGGAAGTCTGAGTACTTCGCCAGTTTGCGGACAACGTCCTTCATAGTAATAGCTAACAGATGAGTTGGCGCTCCAAGAGTTACAGTTAATGAAATCTGAAAGCGGATGTAGGAATACCATAAAAGGTATGATTTGAAGTCTGCTTGATTTGAGCAGGATTGATTTCTTTCTAACACGTTAAGGTAAACATAATATATTTACACTTCTGCTCACTCCAGTGTCACGACAATATGTGGTCTGAACTCACAAAAGCGATCGCTAACATCAACATCCCCGCTGATTGGCTCGGGATCAGAGTAGTAAAAGAAACTTCTTCTCATCGTTATCTTCGCGATGGTTTACCCCAAAGTAACGGTAAATCTTCCACCACCGGAGCGATGCTGGAAGTTATGGTTAATGGCTGTATTGGCTATGCTGCTACTAATTCTCTAGAACTTGTGAGCTTGCAAGACGCCGCTGAACAAGCATATAAACAAGCACTAGCGGCTAGTCAGTGGTGGATACATCCGTTCCAAGCCTCAAGTGAGCGTCCCAAAGTTCTTGGTCAATATGTTTCCCCATTTCTCGAACCATTGGATGCTCTCAGTGCTGGGGAAATCAACGATTTACTAGTCCGCATCTGCCAAACCTTGAAAGTCTCCGATCAAATTGTCCGAACCACAGCCAGTGCTAACGCCAGGGAAAGAGAAACATGGTTTGTTAGCAGCAACGGCTCAGAAGTGTATCAAAAATTCATGTTTTTCAGCAGCAATTACGGAGCGATCGCCCAAGATGGAGCGATCGTCCAACAGCGCACTAATAACGGTTGGGAAGCAAACTATTACCAAGGTGGAATAGAACTATTCAAACAAGAAGACATATGGCAGCAGGTACAGCAAATTGGTGAACAAGCAGTAGAACTATTGACAGCAGACGAATGCCCAACCACACATACTAATCTGGTCTTGGCACCAGACCAAATGATGCTGCAAATTCATGAAAGTGTCGGACATCCCCTAGAAATTGACAGAATTTTGGGAGATGAGCGCAACTACGCCGGGGGTAGCTTTGTTAACAAAAGTGATTTTGGGGTTCTAGTATATGGTTCTCCCTTGATGAACATTACCTTTGACCCTACTGTACCTGGTGAATTAGCCAGCTACGGTTACGATGACACTGGTGCTGTAGCAACACGAGAATATTTAATCAAAGAGGGTGTGCTGCTGCGCGGTTTGGGCAGTTTGGAAAGTCAAAAAAGAGCTGGTGTAGCGGGAGTGGCTTGTGCGCGTGCTTGCTCTTGGAATCGACCCGCCATTGACCGGATGGCTAACTTAAATTTAGAACCAGGGAAAGGCTCCTTTGAAGAAATTATTGCTGACATAGAACACGGCGTCTACATGGAATCCAATCGTTCCTGGTCAATAGACGATCGCCGTTATAAATTTCAATTTGGTTGCGAGTACGCTAAATTGATTGAGAACGGTCAGTTAACCAAAACCCTCCGTAATCCCAACTATCGAGCCACTACTCCAGAATTTTGGCACAGCCTAATCAAAGTCGGAAACTCCTCTACTTGGGAAATGTACGGCACTCCTTACTGTGGCAAAGGAGAACCAAATCAAGCTATTTGGGTAGGGCATGGTTCACCCGTTTGTGTATTTGCCAACGTCGAAGTATTCGGTGGCGGCACGTAAATAATGATGAATTATGAATTATGAATTATGAAATAGAAATTCTCTTATTTTCATAATTCATAATTTATAATTCATAATTCACAAAGGAATTTAGATGAAACACGAGGAATTATCTACTTTAGAAGTCAGCTTTAACCAACTGATTGAAACTCTCTTGCTTAAAAAACAAGCAAGCGAGCAATTTACTGTGAAATTGAATAGCGAACGCAGTCAATTTACTCGTTTTAATCATGCCAAAGTCAGACAAACTGGTATTGTTGCTGATGGCTGGATTGAACTGACTTTAATGCAAAATCAGCGCAGCAATTTTCGACAGATTCCTTTTACTGGTAATTGGGAAATAGATTGGCAAGTAACATACAAAGCCTTGCAAGAATTACGCGAAGAAATTTCCTTGCTACCTTTAGATCCTTATTTGGTGTTGCCATCAGGAACTAACACCAGCCGAGAAGTACATACTGGTAATTTATTACCTGAAGAAGCAGTAGCACCGACAATTTTGGAATCAGTAAAAGAATTAGATTTTACAGGCTTCTACGCTGGAGGAGTTGTAATTAACGCTTATGCTGATTCCAGTGGTCAAAAACACTGGTTTACTACTGATTCTTTTACTTTGGATTACTCTATATTTAACCCTGAAGGACAAGCTGTTAAAGGTATTTTTGCAGGTAGTGATTGGCATCAACAAGCCTACGCAGCCAAAATAAAAGAAGCTAAAAAACAACTAGAATTACTTTCTCGCTCGGTTAAAAAATTACCACCAGGACAGTATAAAACTTATTTTGCACCAGCAGCAGTAGCTGATTTATTGACCATGCTTTCTTGGGGAGGTGTAAGTGAAGCTGATTTACAACAAGGAAACAGTGCTTTAGCTCCTCTATCGCGTCAAGAAAAACAGCTTGCTTCTATATTTAACCTCAAAGAAAACTTTCAGCGGGGATCGGTACCGCGTTTTAATGAGTGGGGAGAAATGGCAGCACCAGAATTACCAATTATTACACAAGGCACACTAGTAAATACCCTGGTTAATTCTCGCACCGCTAAGGAATATCAAAAAACTGCCAATGGTGCTAATGGTTCCGAATCCTTGCGTGCACCAGAAGTGAGTCCGGGAAACTTAGCATTTGAAAATATCTTACCCAGATTGAATACAGGATTGTATGTATCAAACTTGCATTACCTAAATTGGAGCGATCGCCCCACGGGTAGAATCACAGGTATGACTCGTTATGCCTGTTTTTGGGTAGAAGGTGGCGAAATCGTCGCACCCATAGAGAATTTGCGCTTTGATGATAGCCTCTATCGCTTCTGGGTAGAAAATCTCCTAGATTTGACCAATTTTCAAGAATTTATCCCCGAAGTTGGAACCTACGAAAGTCGCCAACTTGGAGGAATTATGGTTCCTGGCATGTTGGTAAAAGACTTTACGTATACGCTGTAGTATTGCGATCGCCACGTAAAATTTCTAGTTTTGCTTACAATCAAGACTATTTAGGGAGCGGTTACTCTGCCTCGCTCCCACCGAAAATTTTTGCTCTCAAAGCAGAGGAAGTTTTGCGTTATTAAAAAGTAAAATAATTAACCAATTGCCTTGATTTTCATTCAGAATTTTTACTTAAAAAACACTGTTTTAAGGTGATTGAACTTAATAATTCTTTTCAGAGAATTTCCTACTGATACTGGTATATATCAAAGTAAGTTGGAAAACACTGTGGCACAGTTTGGGAATTAGTATACATATTTCGCAACTACTCTGAGTTAACTTTTTAGACTAAATACACTTGTGTTATGAAACAAGGCTTATTCAGTCCACTTTTGGCAGAGTTAACAGGATTGTTTGGCATCATCATACTAGTTACATCTACTGTAACTGCATTGGTAAATCAGCCTACCTACGCTGTAGATACAATCTTTTTTTGCGGTAAAAGCAAACATCAAGGCAGAACTGTACCTGCAACTTATGTACGCACGCAAAGTGGCAGACAGATAATGATGCTACGTTGGGTTTCTGAAAATAGCTTTCCACCACCGTGGACACCACAAATACGCTGTAATGAGGTATCTCGCAGATTTCAGCGCAGCTACGATCATGGCACCCTCAGATATATTATTACTGGAATTATCAACAAACAATCAGTAGTGTGTGCTGTTGCACAACAGGGCGATGCGTGTACAAATAATAACGTGTTATTTACACTCAAACCCGGGACTAAGCCTAGTGCTGTATTAACTAGTTTGTTAGACACTCGTGGTTTGGCTGCTGGTAGAGTTTTAGATGAAGCTGGGGGCGACGATCTGGTAATTGATGTTGATGCATATATACAAGGGATAGCATCACAAAAGTGAAATATTGTTTATCTCGTGAATCAAAGTGGAAAAACGTCTTTTTTAATACGTGACAAACACCGTTGTTGAGCAAGCGAAAAGCATTTTCGAGGTGTTTATGAAGTTTGATTATGTAATTTCATCGGCATTAATAGGTGTATCAATGGCGCTGGTGCAGGTACAAGAAGTATTGGCGTTATCTCCACAAGCAGTGAATGAAATTGCCAAACAAGTCACTGTCCGGATGGAAATTCTAGGGACTCCAGGTTCGGGTGTGCTAGTCAAACAGGAGGGGAATACTTACATTGTTCTAACTGCGGCTCACGTAGTCAAGAACTCCAAAGAGGTCTTAAAAAACCCTGATAAATATCAAATTATTACACCAGATGGACAACGTCATGCCGTTACTGAAGTAAAACCACTACCCAATAATCTTGATTTAGCAGTAGTAAAGTTTATAAGTAATCGCAAGTATAAATGCGTTAAGGTAGGGAATGCAAACGAAAGCTCCATCGGTGCTGCGGTTTATGTATATGGTTTTCCAAAGGTTCAAGATACAACCAAAAGCCGAACTGGAAAATTTACTCAAGGAAGAATTACTGGTAGCGCCGCCAAAGCAATTGAGCGAGGCTATGCAATAGCGTATGATAATTCGACGTTACAAGGTATGAGTGGTGGTGCAGTTCTCAACAACAAAGGAGAGTTGATAGGCATTCACGGAAAAGGAGACAATTCTGGAGAAGCAACTGATAGCGGTCGTTCCCTCAAAAATCAACGGAATTTTGCTATACCTATCAATACTTTTGTACAGCATTCAGCAAGCGTTGGCATAAATTTGGGTATTTCTTTACCTGCACAAGTCGCCACAGCATCTAAAAGTGACGACTTCTATATCCAAGCCTTGAATAAGAGTCAGCAAGGTGATTTGCAAGGGGCAATTAATGACTTGAGTGAAGCGATTAGATTGAATCCTAAATATACTTTTGCTTATTCCCTACGAGGAAGTGTGCGACAACAACTCAAGGATTATCGGGCTGCAATTAGCGATTACAGTGAAGCGATTCGCCTTAGCCCCAATACGTATATATTCTATTTATCGCGGGGAACTGCTCGTGCCCTATTACGTGAAGACTTGCCGGAAGCAGTAGCTGATTTTACTAAGGTGATTGAGCTAGCCACTGAGAACGAGGATGAAGGTGACACCTTGCTTCACGCCTATTCGAGTAGGGGTATAACTCATTTTTTCCAAAACGAATATCAAGATGCAGTAGCTGACTTAACTCAAGCGCTAAAAATTAATCCCAACTATACCGCAGCGTATCAGATGCGAGGTTATGCCCGTCTGGGGTTAGGAGACAGAAAGGGAGCTAAAGCTGATTGGCAAAAAGCTGCTGAGTTATTCCAACAAGCAGGTAGAAAAAATGAGTACTTGGAAACGCTGGCTTTGATTAAAAAGTATCAACTGTAGCTGATTCAATTACGCAATCTATATCTGATGGGTGAGGTGAAAATTCAATGAAATTACGATTGTGCCTTTACGGATTGACGACGACTGCTATTATATTCAGTGCAATTGTGGATATTGATCAGTTTTTCCCAGTACCTACATTAGTAAAGACACAAAAAGCGATCGCTGCTCTCGACCCTCGTATCATCAGTAATAACGCTAGCTCTATCACAGTACAAATTAACAGTAAAAACAGTCATGGTTGTGGTGTAATTATCAAACGCGAAGGAAATACATACACTGTCTTGACTGCTGCTAATGTTGTAGGAGAAAAATCAGGTAAATATAAAATTACTGCTTCTGATGGAAAATCTTATGAAGCAAAGGATATTAAGCAACTTCCGGATAATATAGATTTAGCAGTAGCTAAATTTGTGAGCAATAAAAATTATAAAGTTGCCAAGATAGGAAACTCCGATACCATCAAAAGTAACGATAAAGTTTACGTTTTCGGGTTTCCCAAAGCAACAAGTACAACCAAAAAAAGCGTAGAACATTTTGCACCAGGAAAAACAACTGCTAATGCTTCCAATACCTCAAAATCATTAGAGAATGGTTATGCGTTAATGTACGACAATCAAACATTAGCAGGAATGAATGGTAGTCCAGTATTGAACGAAAACGGTGACTTAATCGCCATTCACGCTGATAGTAATACAGCAGAGGAAGCGTCAGAAAATCCCAACGTTGCCGTACTCAAAACCACCCGAAATTTTGCTGTACCTATTAATACTTTTGTGCAACAGTCAAAAACTGTTGGAATTGACCTGCGTATTTCTTTACCTGCAACCGTTGCTACAGCACCTACGGGTGATGAATATTATATTCAGGGTGGGCAAAAGGAGATTAAAGGTGATTTAAAAGGAGCGATCGCAGATTATAGTAAAGCAATTGAGGTTAATCCACAATATGCTGAAGCTTACAATGATAGAGGTATAGCTCGCTTTAAATTGGGTGACAAACAAGGAAGTATCGAGGATTTCAGTCAAGCACTGCGGATGATTTCCATCGGGACTAACGCCCGCTATAATCGCGCTTATGCTTACTTCCAATTGCAAAATTATCAATCGGCAATTGCTGATTTTAACGAAGTATTACGAATTAATCCCAACAATGCTGATTCCTATATTTACCGGGGTATTGCCCGTTTGGAATTAAAAGATAAGCAAGGAGGAAAAGCAGACTTGCAAAAAGCTGCGGAGTTATTTAAACAACAAGGAAGGATGGAAGCATATCAAAAAACACTTGTGATGATGCGCGAACTACAAAAATATCGATTGATAGACTAAGATAACAATCTTATAGGAGAAACCCAAGGAGTTAATAGCACTCCAGAAGCAGCTAACGAACCTTATAAAAAAGCAGGAGAGGCAATAAGTCCTTTGCAACAATAAAGAATATTTGAGGCTTTAATATCCCATTGCCTACACATACAAAATCTGGATACGAAATTGCATGTATCAAAGTTGCATTACCTAAATTGGAGCGATCGCCCCTTTACGTATACACTATAGAGTGACGATGCACACCAGTGTACACATTCACCAAGCGTAACATTACACAAGCTCCTAGCGAAACTTTCGGCTCAAGACTCTGCGAGCCTCTGCGCTTACCTCTGCGCGACGGCAGTCGCTACAACGGGGGGAACCCCCGCAACGCGCTGCCTCCCCTCTGCGTTTCAACTCCCTCCTCTTTTACGCAAATACTTTCTACAACACCCCCTTAGAACTGGGGATCATCCCTGCACGCCGGAGATCGATCTCCACCGCCATCCGCATTGCCCTTGCAAACGCTTTAAACGTCGCCTCAATGATGTGATGGGAATTAATGCCATCTAACTGGCGAATGTGCAGCGTCATTTGGCTATTATTCGCTAGCGCCACAAAAAATTCGCGTACTAGTTGGGTGTCATAGGTTCCCACCCGCTGGGTGGGAATTTGCAAGCCGTAGCTGAGATGGGGACGTCCAGAAAAGTCTAACGCCACTTGAATTAATGCCTCATCCAGAGGTGCGAGGAAATTACCAAAGCGGACAATACCTTTGCGATCGCCCAGTGCTTGGCTAATAGCTTGTCCAAGGGTAATTGCTACATCTTCGTTAGTGTGGTGGTCATCAATATGTAAATCTCCCGTGGCTTGGATATCCAAGTCAATTAACCCATGAGATGCTATTTGATGCAGCATGTGATCTAAAAACGGAATGCCAGTAGCTGCATTGCAAACCCCTGTACCATCGAGATTAATCGTGACTTGTACATCCGTTTCCCCCGTAGTGCGGCGTAAAGAGGCAATACGCGGGGTTTTGGTGGACTGATTGTTGGATGAAGAAAGAGTTTGGCGATCGCTTATTTGCATAGGTATTGGGTAGTGGTTAGTGGATAGTGGATAGTGGATAGTGGTTAGTGATTAACAACCTACTACTAACTACTAACCACTAACTACTAACAATTCCTTACATTCCCATGATTTCATATCCTGAGTCTACATACAGGACTTGCCCTGTAATTCCGCTTGCCAAGTCGCTACACAAGAAAGCTGCTGCGTTACCCACCTCTGTTTGAGTCACAGTACGTCGCAAAGGAGCTACTTTCTCCACATGATGAATCATATCTAGAATACCTCCAACGGCACTTGAAGCTAAAGTGCGGATCGGCCCTGCGGAAATGGCATTCACCCGGATATTTGAGGGGCCTAGTTCCGCAGCCAGGTAACGTACGCTAGCCTCCAGCCCAGCTTTGGCAACTCCCATGACGTTATAGTTGGGAATTGCTCTGACAGCACCCAAATAAGTGAGAGTGACTATGCTTGCTCCTTGTGTCATCAAAGGTTTAGCTGCACCCGCCAGCTGCGCCAAGGAGTAAGTGCTGACTTCTAAAGCTGTATGGAAACCCTCACGGGAGGTTTGGCTAAAGTCCCCACTCAGATCGTCTTTGTTGGCAAAAGCAAGGCAATGGATGAGGATGTCTAACTTGCCCCACTTATCGCGGATTGTCTCAAAAGTAGACTTAACCTGCTCGTCATGTTGGACGTTACAGGGCAGAAACAGGCTAGGGTTGAGGGGTTCTACCAGTTCTGCGACCTTTTTCTCCATTTTGCCTTTTTCATCTGGTAAATAGGTAATGCCGAGGTTAGCACCGGCTTTGTGCAGTTGTTGGGCAATACCCCAGGCAATCGAGCGGTTATTAGCAATGCCAGTAACCAAGGCATTTTTTCCAGTTAAATCCAGCATATAAATTGTTAGCGCGATGTTTCATTAGGAGCATACTAGAATCTGAGCCTCGTTTGACTTTGTTTTGGAGACGATTTACAAATTTAACACTTTCAACTTTGGAAGGGGTGGGGTTATAAAAGATTAAGACCTTTACTGGTTATGGTAAACAACCTCAGGATACTCGGCAAAATCCATTGTGCTTACTTTTCTTACCTATATTCCAGCAACTGTTGCAATGAGAGTTTTATAAAAATCTGTCACAAGTTTGGTATAAACTACATTTAATTATTTTTTTAGAAAATATATTAGGATGCACAAATTCACCTAAGCCTGCTTTGTGCTTCTTGGTTTATATGCTCACATGATGTTTTATGATTATTGACAAGGCTGTTTGCTGCCACAAAATCTGCACTAAAACTTTAAGAAAATCTCAATGAATCTTTCTTTTTTCTTAAAAAACTTATTGTCTACAATTTTGAAAGTACCTAATACAAAGTACTAGATCCCAGTAGGATAAATTTTGTATCATGTTGGACAAATATTTAAGAGGCAAAGAGGTTAAGTATAGGAAAGAACAGAAAGGTTAACAATGTTTTCTTGATTTTTCGGGTGTATTCTTAGGTAATCCATATTTAGTTTTTTCCGGCATTGGGTAGGGGAAGGGAGATGATCGTGACACAAGATAAAGCCCTAGCAAATGTTTTTCGTCAGATGGCGACTGGAGCGTTTCCGCCAGTTGTGGAAACGTTTGAACGCAACAAAACGATCTTTTTCCCCGGCGATCCTGCAGAACGAGTTTATTTTCTTTTAAAAGGTGCAGTGAAACTATCCAGGGTGTACGAGGCAGGAGAAGAAATTACCGTAGCGCTACTGCGGGAAAATAGCGTTTTTGGGGTTTTGTCCCTACTAACGGGAAACAAGTCCGATCGCTTTTATCATGCAGTTGCTTTTACACCTGTAGAATTGTTATCAGCTCCAATTGAACAGGTGGAACAAGCACTCAAAGACAACCCAGAATTGTCGATGTTAATGTTGCGAGGCTTGTCTTCGCGGATTCTCCAGACAGAGATGATGATTGAAACACTTGCTCACCGTGATATGGGTTCGAGGTTGATCAGTTTTCTATTAATTCTCTGTCGGGATTTTGGTGTTCCTTGTGCAGATGGAATCACAATTGATCTCAAGCTATCTCATCAGGCGATCGCTGAAGCAATTGGTTCTACTCGCGTCACCGTCACCAGGTTACTAGGCGATTTGCGCGAAAAGAAGTTGATTTCCATACACAAGAAAAAAATCACTGTTCATAAGCCTGTTACCTTAAGTCGGCAATTCACTTAAAAGCACTTGGGGGATTGGGGATTGGGAATTGGGAATTGGGGATTGGGGAACTCGGGGCCCCCACGACCGCTCTTAGTGGGGATTAGGGGCAATGGGGATTGGGGATTAGTTTTCTTACCGATGCCCGATGCCCCTTGCCCATTGCCCCTACCTTTTCCCTTTTCGCGACTTCTGCAAGAAGTCTTTCGATCCCCCACACAAAACGCCTGAAAGTAGTAGGCTGTATCTGGAAGGATTTCTTCGGTAAATATTAAAGATGGCCACCGGGTACATCCTCATAATTGCAATTTTAATTTTGGGAGGCGTTATTGCCACCGTGGGCGATCGCATAGGCACGCGGGTTGGCAAGAAACGGCTCTCACTATTTAATCTACGACCAAAAAACACGGCTGTATTAGTAACGATTTTGACAGGGTTGGGCATTTCAGCATCAACCCTGGGAATTTTATTTTTAGCCGATGAAGGCTTGCGTAAAGGAGTATTTGAACTAGAGGATATTCAAAAAGACCTTAGGCGTAAGCGCGTACAGTTAGAGAACACAACTCAACAACTTGATACAACAAAACTCGAGCTAGACCAAGCCAGAAAAGAACAAACAAAAGCTCAACAAGACTTGCAGGAAATTAATAAATCCTTACAAGCCGCTAATGCCAAGCAACAGCAAACACAAACCCAACTCAACCGCACTATTGACCAAAAAGCGCGAACCCAAGCCCAACTCCAACGTACCCAAAAACAGCTAGATCAAGTAGCAACTCAGTACCAGCAAGCTATGGCTCAGTTGCAAAACGTTTATCAAGAGAGAAACAAGCAACTAGCCGAAATTAAAGGACTCCGGGCAGAACGCCAAAGACTTTACGAAGAAGCTAAACAAGCAATTGCCGAAGCCCAAGCGGCCATTGACAAACGCGATCGCGAACTTGCCAAGCGCCAGGAAGCTATTGAACAGCGCGATCTCAAAATTGCCGACCTGGATCGCCTGATGCAACAGCGCAATGTTGAAATCGCAGCGCGAGAGCAAATAATTGCCCAACGAGAAACTCGCCTGAAAGAATTAGAAAAACAACAGAATTATCTCGAACAGGAAGTCGCAAGGCTGGAGAAATATTACCAATCTTTTCGTGACTTACGCCTGGGGAAACTAGCATTAGCCCGCGGTCAAGTTCTTGCTGGTGGTGTAGTTCGCGTCCAACAGCCTTCTGCTGCTCGTCAGGCAGTTATCCAGTTATTGCAAGAAGCCAACAAAAGTGCCAGCATCGAATTAACCGAGCCTGGGATCAATCCTCCCCCAAATGTGCAGGTACTGCGTGTTACCGAGGAACAAATTGAGCAATTAAGCAAGCAAATTAAAGACGGTCGAGAATATGTAGTGCGAATTTTCTGTGCAGGCAATTATGTGAGGGGGGAAAAGCCGATAGAATTTTTCGCCGATGCATCACTAAATCAAGTCGTTTTTTCGGGAGGTGAAGTGCTGGCTGCAACTACGGCCGATCCCAAAAACATGACATCTTATCAACTGCGACAGCGGTTAGAATTGTTAATTTCTGCCTCGCAATTTCGTGCGCGCAATGCTGGAATTTTAGAAGATATTCAAATAGATGGTACCTTTATCCGCTTTATTGCTCAGTTACGGCAATCAGACCAACGACTAGATATCAAAGCAATTGCAGCACAAGACACTTATACTGCTGGGCCATTGAAAGTTAGATTATTAGCAATTAAAAATGGACAAGTGATTTTTAGTACTTAAAATAATGAAGATTTTGTTAGTAGTTGGTAGTTAGTAGTTGTAGAGACGTGCCATGGCACGTCTGTACATTGGTTAGTTAGTAGTTAGTAGTTAGTAGTTGATTACTACCTACTATCCACTAACCACTAACCAATAACAATTCCTATATTAGAAGCGTTTAATATTACTTTGATATGAATTCAAGTGAATTTACACCAACTCAACCAGTGATTTTGGGCTTCGATCCGGGTAAAGATAAGTGTGGTCTAGCGGTCATGGGACTAGACCGAAAACTGCATTACCACGAGGTTGTACCATCAGATGAAGCGATCGCCACTATTAAAACACTGCGGCAAAAATTTCCTATCTCCTTGATGGTCATGGGGGATCAAACCACAGCCAAGCGCTGGAAACAGCAATTGCAACAAGAACTATCAGATCAGTTGAATATCATGTTGGTCGATGAACGCTACACCAGCTTAGAAGCACGCGATCGCTATTGGCAAATGTACCCCCCCAAAGGAATCATGAAACTTTTACCACAAGGTATGCGAACACCTCCACGACCAATAGATGACATTGTTGCTATTCTTTTGATCGAAAGATATCTCAATCGCCTTACAGAATCAGCAAAATGAATGATGAATTATGAATTATGAAATTTTTTTATCATTCATAATTCATAATTCATAATTTTATAGTTCCGCGCGAATTGTAAAAGCATAGTCCCCTCCTGGTTCGAGCTGGTAATCTCGTTGCTCCAAAAAGCGACCAAGGGGTTCTTTAATTAAGGCACGACCTTGAGATGGTTTCACAGACAACTCTCCCCGGCGAAAGTGCCATTGGAATTGCCACTCAAAATCTCCTGCTCTTACTTCACCTTCAAGTAAGCCGTATTGCCAGGATTGACGGATAATCCGGACATGGGCAGTAGTTTGTGGTAAACGTTTAGCACTCACGTTGCTTGATGTCAAAATGGATAAAAGCTAACCAGTTATAGCTTTACATTTACCCAAAATACATCAAATACACCTATGGAAGTAATTGAAATTTCTAACTTAATTGGGTTGAAAATCAATTTTTCTACAGAAGCGCCTAATAGCAATAAATATGGCTCATTCGAGTGCAATTAATTTGAGCCTGCTTGCACATCAGATGAGCCGAAACTTTGTCTTGGTTATATTTGATTTCAACTGAAAATAGCCTTGGCAAGCGAACTAGAGCTTGCTTGTTGGCAAACCATAACATCTTACCAAGAGTTACTGCCAGCCGATTCTCCCTCGAAAGGTTGAACTCCTATATTGGGATACTCATCGTCATTTGGACCAAAAATTCTGATTGCAGCTTCGGCAACATAACGGATAATCTTAAGCGGCAAAGTCACAAGATAATAGACAAAATTTCGTGCTTGCTTGAGCGTAAACATAGTTTTTTCTCCAATTTTCCTGCTAAAAAGTTTTATTTTTCAGGCTGTTGCTTCTCATGTCATTATGAGTATTAAGATGACTACATGAGGTGTTTAACTAAGACCAATATCGAACTCATACTAATGATTAGCCTCGTCTCTATTTTCAAGTTATGAAAACAATGTGAGGAATTTGTGAGGAAAGACGAGGCTGCAATTTTAGCAATTGGCCTGCTTCAAGAAGACAACTAAATCTAGGTATAAATGTAGACCCCACTCTGCTGCCATACAGTCAGAGTAGGAGATTTACTAACTAAAAACGAGAGGATCGTATGAGTGACCTAATTGTTGTCAGTTTTAGCGATGAATTTAGGGCTGATGAAGTACTTTTAGAACTGGCAAAGCTACAGCGTGAACACTTGATTGACCTGGAAGATGCAGCTATTGTTGTTAGAAATAAAGAAGGCAAGCTGAAGATTAAGCAAACTCAGGAACTAGTAGCTTCAGGAGCAGCTGGGGGAGGTCTGTGGGGTCTTCTTTTCGGTCTAATATTTTTCAATCCATTACTGGGTTGGGCAGTAGGTACTGCTGCTGGTGCGATTTCAGGATTGGTAGCAGATATCGGGATTGATGACAATTTCATTAAAGAAATTGGCAATTCCCTAGAACCTGGAACTTCGGCTCTGTTCGTCTTGGTTCGGAAGGTCACTCCAGACAAAGTCCTGGAAGACCTCAGCCGCTTTGGAGGTAAAGTTCTGCGAACTTCGTTATCGAAAGAGGATGAGGCAAAGTTGCAAGAGGCTTTGAATCAAGGATCAAAAATTGCAAGCGTCGAAAATAATCCCACAGTTTGAACTTAAAGTTTGGGAAAGGGGTAGCAACAAATAATTTCTAGTTACCCCTTGACAAACACTGATACATCTGACATATTTGTATGTATGCGAGATTTGCGGGTATAGCTCAGTGGTAGAGCGTCACCTTGCCAAGGTGAATGTCGCGCGTTCGAATCGCGTTACCCGCTTTTGGATTTAATCCCCTTCGCTTAGGAGAAAGTCCCCGCCGTGTACGTGACGATTTACGGAGCGGTTTGTGGAGTACTATACGGAAGCATTACAGGGAGTGTAATGGTGAGGTGATTGCAGCGATCGCCGTAGACATCCGAAGAATTTAAACATTCCCAAGTCTAGCAAACAAGATTTGTGTAGGATGAACTACACTTGATTAAGAGAGACTTGTGTAAATGGCTTGATTGTCAGGTGCAAACCTTTTTTACCACTGAATTGAACCAAAATACATTCAGTGTGCAAGAAAAACACAAACTGGCTGAATTGTTATAAAAAAGTTTAAAGGAGAGTATCTAGCCTCAAGAACCTTGATCAGGAAATGATATTCTCTTGCTGTTGAACACACGCTCAAGTTACAAGACCGCTTGTGCAATCCCAAAAACCAGAAAAACTTGACTTCAATAGCGAATATCCCTGTCCCTGCCGTCGTCGGGGCCGGTTAATTCCGATTACCTTAACAGAAGCATTTGGATGCGATCGCTGTCAGCAAATATTTGTGGCCGAAGAAAATGGTTATGTGCTAGAGCAGCTTTCCACTACTTATCCTTACAAACGTGCTTGGCGCTGGACAGGTTCTAGCTGGCAAGTTGTCCATCCACGCTTAGGAGAAAGCTATCTACCAGTAGCACTTGGCATTATTTTCGTGCTAGTGATTATATGGTTGCCATTAGCGCTACGCTTAGCAAGTGGTTCGAGCATAATTGCTTGGGCAATGGTAGCGGTGCTACTGGCGATTTTACCCGCACTGATGGTCTGGCTTACCTACAGACGTTAAGTAAATGACAGTGGATGCTTTTGATGATATCCCCGGAGCAATTGCTAGCGCCAAACGCGCCTATGGTGCTTCCTTAAAATTGGGAATGACCAAGGGTGCAGATCGCAGCCGTGCCGTTTTGGCAATGGCAGAGGCGCTACAACGCTCTTTTGACGACATTTTAGAAGCTAATACTTTAGATCTAGAAGCTAGTCGGGAAATGGCAGTACCAGATTTGATTCTGGACTGGCTGAAGCTGACACCAAAACGACTAGAAGCGACTTTAGAAATTTTGCAACGCTTAGGGGAATTATCAGATCCACTGCGGCGCGTGCGTAGTGCTGACTACCAACTCGAAGATTCTCAGACTTATACGCAGTTAATGCCTTTGGGTGTAATTGCGTTTATTTACGAAGCGTTTCCTGAATTAGCAGCGATCGCCGCAGGTTTATGTATTAAAACAGGCAACACTCTGATTCTCAAAGGTGGTACAGAAGCTAGCCATTCTAACGCAGCGATCGCTGATGCGTTGCAAACAGCCATTGCCGACGCTGGTCTACCACTTGGCTGTATAGAATTGATCCAAACAGAACATGGTGCTTCTATTCGCGATTTAGTCAGCCAAGACCAATATCTGAACTTAGTCATTCCCTACGGACGTTCTAGCTTGGTACAGCAGGTAGTGCGGCAGTCTACAGCGCCCGTATTAAGATCAGCGATGGGGAATTGTTATCTTTACTGGTCTTTGAATGGCAGTTTGGAAATGGTGCGGTGGATGATTGTAGATAGCCATTGCAGCGAACCCGATCCAGTAAATGCGATCGAAAAAGTTTTGATTCATAGGCAAGCCATGCCATCTTCCTTAATTACCTTGTGGAATAGCCTGCAGGAAAAAGGCTTTGAAATTAAAGGAGATGCGGAACTAGTAGAAGCTTTTCCGCAGTTGCATCTAGCTAAAGAAGGAGAATGGGGAAGCGCTTATTTAACCAAGACAGTAGCTTTTAAACTAGTGGATAGCTTAGAGGCAGCGATCGCCTGGATTAACCAATACAGCAGCGGTCATGCCGACTGCATCGTTACAGAATCCTACCAGGAAAGTCGGCAATTTGCCCTAGGAGTCAATAGCGCCTCCGGTTACATTAACGCCTCCCCACGTTTCAGCCGTAATCCGGCACGGGGAGATAATGTATTTCTGGGTATGTCGAACCAGAGAGGTCATCGACGCGGATTAATTAGCTTAGAAAGCCTGACTACCGTCAAGCATATTGTGCAGGGAAACGGCAGGTTTTAGGGATTAGGGACTGGTGATTGGGGACTGGGGAATTAGGCTAGATCATTCCCGATCCCCAATCCCCGATCCCCGATCCCCTATTTCTTGTCTGCCAATTTTACATTCGTAGCCAGACCTAACGCTTGCAGCAACTGAATAGTCATCCAAGTCATGTCAATTTCCCACCATTTCAGCCCGTGACGAGCTGAGTACTGAAAGGCATGGTGGTTATTATGCCAACCTTCACCGTATGTAACCAAAGCCACCCACCAACAGTTTGTGGAGTTATCACCTGCATCATAGGTACGATAGCCGAATTTATGGGTAGCACTGTTGACAAACCAGGTGCAATGCCAGACAAGGATAAGGCGAACAAAAACCCCCCAAACAAGAAACGGCAAACCACCCAGCGCTAACAATAGTAAACCCAAGGCAACTTGGAGCCAAACTAAATTGTTTTGAAAAAACTGATAAACTGGGTCATCGCCAATATCTTTCGTAAAGCGAGGGACTTCTGGCTGAAGTGGTGACTGATACATCATCCAACCCATGTGGCTCCACCAGAAGCCTTTATTGGAATCATGGGGGTCTAACTCCTTATCTGAGTACAAATGGTGTATCCGATGCATGCCAACCCATTCTATTGGTCCTCCTTGGCAGGCGAGAGTTCCGCACAAAACCAAGAAGTACTCCAGCCACTTAGGAGTTTGAAAACTACGGTGGGTGACTAGGCGGTGATAGCCCAGAGTAATACCTAAGCCACCTGTTACCCAATGGAGAAACAAGCACACACCGACTGCTTTCCAGCTAAAGAAACTGGGAACTAGAGCAAGTAGAGCTCCAGCGTGCAAAATAGTCAAGAATGTGACGTGTACCAAATGGGTTCGGGATTTTGTTGATGTAGCAATTGTCATGCAGTAACCTGAATAGGAATTGTTCAGCCTAGTCTGCGCGATCCGTAAATCCGCATATTATGATTTTTTTGTGAAAGAGGGACTAATGAACAGCTTGGAACAGCTGCGGCAAGCAGAACAGGCACTGTTACAGATTTTTTCTGGAATTGACGCTCAGGTCAAGGGAAATCTTCATCGAGTTTTAAATGCCTTTCGCCATCATAGAGTCGGCGCACACCATTTTGCAGGTGTCACAGGATACGGTCACGATGATTTAGGCCGAGAAACTTTAGACAAAGTCTTTGCGGAAGTTATGGGTGCTGAGGCAGCTGCTGTACGAGTGCAGTTCGTTTCTGGAACCCACGCGATCGCCTGTGCCTTATTTGGTGTCCTCCGTCCTGGTGACGAGATGCTCGCGGTGGCTGGTGCTCCCTATGACACATTAGAAGAAGTAATAGGTTTACGGGGTCATGATCAAGGCTCCCTTATAGAGTTTGGCATTCGCTATCGCCAATTGAATCTTACTCCAGAAGGAACAGTAGATTGGCAAGCTTTAAGCCGAGCGGTGGAGGATAACACTAGTTTAGTCTTAATTCAGCGCTCTTGTGGCTATTCCTGGCGTCCTAGTCTATCAATTGCCGATATAGAAAAAATTATTCACTTAGTCAAGCAGCAAAATCCTAACACGATTTGTTTTGTTGATAATTGCTACGGCGAATTTATCGAAACCCGTGAACCTACCCACGTCGGAGCCGATCTCATGGCGGGTTCCTTGATTAAAAACCCAGGCGGTACTATCGTTACCGCTGGCGGTTATGTCGCCGGTCGCGCTGATTTGGTAGAGGCGGCTGCGTGTCGGCTTACTGCGCCTGGTATCGGTAGTTACGGTGGTGCTACTTTTGACCAAAATCGCCTCCTCTTCCAAGGCTTATTTCTCGCACCTCAGATGGTAGGAGAAGCCATGAAAGGCACTCACCTAACTGGTTATGTTTTTGACAAGCTTGGTTATCCAGTTAATCCCGCACCCTTTGCTCCCCGGCGTGATGTGATCCAGGCAATTAAACTCGGTTCCGCTGAGAAGCTAATAGCTTTTTGTAAGGCGATACAACAAAATTCACCCATCGGTTCTTATCTTGACCCTATTCCTGATGAAATGCCAGGTTACGAAAGTAAAGTCGTTATGGCTGGCGGGACATTTATTGAGGGTAGCACATTAGAGTTCTCTGCTGACGGCCCGTTGCGAGAACCCTATGTGGTTTATTGCCAAGGCGGGACTCATTGGACTCATGTGGCGATCGCCCTGGAAGCCGCAATAGAAGTGGTGGGGCCAGCCTGAAGAAGATGGAGAGTGAAGGCAATTTTAGATCTTTAGATTGTTAACTGTGGTGGGGTAGGCATCTTACCTGCCTTTATTGTTTATTAATGATTTCAGAAAACTACAAGCATAATCTACCTGCTAATGAAGAGGACACGGGGACACGGTAGACTTCTTGCAGAAGTCGGGTAGGGGCAAGGTGAAAACGAAAGATTTAGGCAAATTTATCTATTCAATCAACTTTAGTTAGAGGAAATCTATCTATTTCGTTGAGATGGAATGAGAGACGTTTTTCAGATGTCGATCTTTTATGAAATTTCTACGATCAAGTACACAAGTACAAGTAAATTCTGCTCAACTACTATTCAAAAATTTAATGTTTTTAAGGAGTTTGATATATGCACGGACAAATGTGTTGGCTTCCTAGGCTTGGCGGTAATGGAGAGAAAATTTTGCACTTGAGAACTGCACCTAATCAGCCCTGGCAACCATACAGAACTTTTCCAGAAGTTGTACCAGATTATGCAATACCTGGAGGTTCCAAAGGATGGGCAACCTATCAAAAATTGCTGCTAGCAGGCTGGACTTTAGTTTCTACTGCACAAGCGCAAGCCTCTTTAATTGTGCAGGAAAAGAAGACCGCCTAAAGCTATTAGGTGGGTGCATCTTGGGGGGGACGACCTCCAACTTGATACTGGTACTGCGTCATAGATTGCTAGCGACTCATCTACCTGACAGAAAATGCTTCGCTGAATCTGCGAGTCACTGGTTCTAAGATAAAAGTCAAAACCGACTTCTTACGGGTGACAATTTCACCATTAGCAGCCATACCAGGAGTAAATCCTACTTCTTTACCCCGAACTGCGATGGAGTGTTTGTTCAGTTTAATTCTGGTGGGAAATACTAAACCTAATTCCTTATCAACGATCGCGTTTGGACTGACTTGCACGACTTCACCATCAACAATGCCAAATTCCTGGAACGGGAAAGTCGCCATTTTTACCTTTGCTTTCATACCTTCACGAATAAAGCCGATATCACGGTTGAGGACTTTCACTTCTAAGAGTAGTTCTTCTCCATCCGGCAAAATCGACAGTAATTCTTCACCCGATTGCACTGGGCCTTTTGTGGCTTTGACTCTGTAAATTGTTCCAGACACAGGAGCTTGGATAGTTTCTAATTGTCGCTGCTTTTGGGCTTGGTCGAGTTGACCTTGAACGTTAGTTAATTCTTCTTTACGCTTGTTTGTTTGAGTTAATATTTCACTGAGACGTTCTGACTCTAAACGCTGTGCTTGATTTTTAGCCGCTTGATATGATGCTTGTGCTTGCAGAATTTCTTGCTTTTGGGCATCAATATCTTTTTCTAAAGATGTGACTTTATCTTGCGCTTCAGTAACTTTATTTTGACCGTTTGTAATTTCATCGTTAGCCCTAGTGATTTCAGCATTGGCACGATTGAGTCTGTCTTGTGCTTCCAGGTAATCTATTCTCGGTATCGCACCAGAATTATTAAGCGTACGCAGGCCTTGCTCTCTTTTTTGAGCAATCTCTAGGTTGCTGGTAACTTTTTCCTGAATCTTTTCGGCGTTAACTAGGTTTGTTTTGGCGTTGGCAAGGCTGCTTTTAGCATTGATGAGGTTATCTTGCAACCGAGTCAGGCGGACTTTAGCTTGCTCGATTAGCGCCGCCTGACGATTTGCTTCTGCTTCCGCCGCAGCTTGACGGGCTTTGTAGTCTTTCAAGCGTGAGGTTAAAAGTTCATCTTGCAGCTGCGTACCTGTATTTTTAGCTCCCGTGCGTTCCGCATCCAAACGCCGCAAGTCTTCTTGAATCAGTCTGGCAGATTTAGCCAAGCGGATCACATCAGATTGCTGTAAATCTGGATCGCGTTCTATCAACGGCTGACCTTTAGTGACGCGATCGCCTTCTTTAACTCTCACCGCTAAAATCGAGCCATTCCCCAACGATGTTACCGGTCGTACTTGGGTAGAAGCGATTAACTCCCCCGATGCAGTCGCCACTTCATCTACTTGGGAAAAATGCGCCCAAGCGATCGCTCCTAAAACTACTACACTAATTGTTCCTGCTAATAATCTTGTGTATAAAGGCGGCAATTCCTGTACCGCCTTACCCAATTCATAAGAAAGTTGTTCGGTTGGTTTAGCAAATGCCTGTTTTGTTTGACGTGCTTGAGCAGCATTTGCAGCCAGGGAATATCTCATAGAATTTTGTTAGTTGTTGGTAGTTAGTAGTTAGTAGTTAGTAGTTAGTAGTTGGTAGTTAGTAGTTAGTAGTTAATTTTTTACCACTAACCACTATCCACTATCCACTAACCACTAACCTTTACACAGCTAAATAACGCCGCAAAAAATGTTCCAGTGTTTCCAACTTAAAACCGAAAATCGCTTCTAAGTTGTTAATCTCTTCAGTTGTACAGAAAAATTCATTTGCTAGCAATGTGCGGAAGGTTCCCAAATTTTTTTGTCCTTGGGGATTAATAAAACCCAACGCACCACGTAAGCCGTCAATCACAAACAGTGGCGGATTAATTATTATTGGCTCTTTGTTAAAGATGCGACCGAAAATTTTGGGAATATCCTCTCGCAATAAAATCTCCGGGCCACCGACTGATAAAATTTGATTGCGAGCAGCTGCAACTGTCACCGAATCGACTATCATCCTTGCCAAATCATCTGTACTTACAATCGAAGTCCGGTTTTTGGGGTCGCCAATCAGCAAATATATCCCCGTTTCCCGAAATCGTTCTGCCAATGGCAGCAAGTTAGATGCTAATCCAGCTGGACGTAAAATTGTGTAATTTAGACCACTGCTTTCCAGATATCTCTCAACTGCTCGTTTCGCCTTGAACACCGGAGCATCTTCATATCCCCGATCTGCTCCTAATACGGAAATGAAAACAAAGTGCTGTACGCCGTTGGCTTTTGCCTGGTCAATCAGTTCGATATTGGCACGGTAGTCTAAAGCTAATGGATCGCCATCGGAACCGTGGGTACTGATAATATACTGTACGCCTTGACAAGCTTTCTGAATATCTTTTTCTTGTCGTAAATCACCGATAAAGATGTCAGCACTTCGGTGTTCTAACTCACCATAGCGTGAGGTGAGGCGGACAAATGCCCGAACTGACATTTCCCGTTCGCGCAGGAGTCGCACGACACGACGACCAATTCCTCCCGATGCTCCAGTGACTAGAAACATAGCGATAGTGGATAGTGGTTAGTGGATAGTGGTTAGTGGTTAGTGGTTAGTGGTAAAAAATCAACTACTAACTACTAACTACTAACTCTTCCCTAGTATATGTAGGGTGTGTGGTGGGGCTGCGTTGATACTGCAAGTAAACAATCAATCAAAATGCCGCCACGCACCATCTGTTTTTGGTGCGTTACGCTTCGCTTTCACACACACTACTAATTTAATAATTATTTTATAAATGCTCTGTTATCCCTGGCGATTAGAAATCGCAGCTATATAAATGAAATCCACCTCCGCGGACTGATGGAAAATCAAAGGTTTTGAACGCACCGCTGATTAAGTTTGGTGCTGGAATGCAAAGTTATTATGCTTGGTGATTGTGAAGAGAGGCGATCGCCACAACTCGTCACTTCATCGAAACAATAAATAAAGTCAATTTCAATAAGCAAAAAGGCAGATTGCTTGCTCCTAAAGCCAAAATGCTTACTCAAAATGCCCGATCGCTTTCTCCTAAACGGTAGATTCAGCAAGCAAAAAGGCATATTGCTTATTCAAAATGCTTGATCGCTTTCTCATTTCAGTAGATCGCGTATTCATTTTGGTGTTTTCCGCAAGCAAACAGCGGTTTACTTTCTCAAAATGCTTGAATGCTTTCTCATTTCAGTAATTCACGCACTCATAACAGCGATCGCTGTCTAGCAAAAGCCATTGGAGATTTGCTAGAACATCGATAAAAAGTTTTCCCAATCCCTCTCATATCTCAAGTTCCACAATTACTGGCACATGATCGCTAGGCTGAAGTAATTTTCTGGGAGCTATATCAATAGTGCAGCTTTTCGCACGCTCATATAAGCTTGGTGTGAGATAGTGATGATCAATTCGCCAACCCAAATTACGGGCAAAAGATGCGGCGCGATAGTCCCACCAAGTGTAGTGTCCGCCTTCGGATGTAAATTTGCGAAAAGCATCGGCAAATCCTAGTGCGAGAACATCTCGTAAGGCTTGGCGCTCTGGCTCGGATGCCATAATATGATTTTCAGTCTTTACCTTTTCGTTGATATCTTTGCTTTCCAAGGCAATGTTGAAGTCGCCACACACACAAATGTCAGGTGTAAAGACTTGTAGAGTTTGCAAATATTCTCCCAACACAGCCAACCAACGCAGTTTGTATTCGTATTTCTCGCTACCCACCGCTGCACCGTTGGGTACGTAAAGATTTACGATGCGGATATCATCAATTACACCAGTTATGACCCGCTTTTGCTCATCCCATTCTGGCGGTAATTTCGTCAAAATAGGTGTAAAACCAGTGGTTACAGCTTGTAGGGGTTGCAAGCTCACAATTGCAACTCCATTGTAAGATTTTTGACCTGAAAAATAGAGGTGATAGCCTAATTGCTCAAAAGGCGATCGCGGAAAATTTTCATCCACGACTTTGGTTTCTTGCATACACAGCACATCAACCGGATTTTGAGTCAACCAATCAACAACGTGCTGCAAGCGAGTGCGAATCGAGTTGACGTTCCAAGTAGCAATTTTCATTAGTCAATAGTCAATAGTCATTAGTCATTAGTCATTGGTTAGTGGTTAGTAGTTAGTGGTTATTCTCCTACTCTCCCTATCTCCCCATCTCCCACTCTCCCACTCTCCCACTCCTTTCCACATTGATCCCATTGCAGAATTTAGTATTTTTGGCTACAAAATCTTTCATTATCTATGATCCCCAAGATAGATGCAAGCACAACACTATAGACCTTAAATTAAGGGGTACAGTAGCTTGATGAGTCATGCTGATTGTCTGGTCTGATAGCTAAGTAGTTATCGCAAAGTTCGGTTAACCAGAATTGCACTCTCAGGAGTCAGTTAGGTTAATCTAAAATTCAGATGACTAAGTACAAATGCTCTATCATATTTGTATGTAAGTCCACTTTTAGAGGACAGTATCACCTGCTGAACCAAAACAACTTATGAAAATCGCTCAAGTAGCCCCCTTATGGGAACGAGTTCCGCCTCCAACATACGGAGGAATTGAACTAGTAGTGAGTCGCTTGACCGATGAACTAGTTCGTCGTGGTCACGAGGTCACTTTGTTCGCCTCTGGAGACTCTCAAACTTTGGCTAAGCTAGAAGCAGTGTATCCACGTGCGCTGCGCTTGGACTCTCAGGTCGAAGAGTACACAGTGTACGAAATGCTGGAACTCAGCCAAGTTTACCAACAAGCTGCGGAATTCGACTTAATTCATTCCCATGTAGGGATTTCGGCTTTACCTCTGGCGAGTTTGGTGCCAACACCCACAGTGCATACTCTGCACGGCAGGTTTACAACGGATACCCGTCATGTATACAGCCACCACCACCAGCAACCATACGTCAGCATAAGTAACGCGCAGAGACTGATAAACCTTAATTACGTTGACACGGTTTACAACGGGATTGATCCAGAAGATTATCCTTTTGTAGCTCAACCCCAAGATCCTCCATATTTGGCATTCCTAGGACGTTTCTCACCAGAAAAAGGCCCGCAACATGCGATCGCTATTGCTAAGCAAACAGGGTGGCGGTTGAAAATGGCTGGAAAAGTGGATGTAGTGGATTCTGAATTTTTTGAAAAAGAAATTGCCCCCCAAATTGATGGTCAGCAAATTCAATACCTTGGAGAAGTAAATCACGCGCAGAAAGCAGAACTTTTGGGTAATGCGGCAATTACACTCTTCCCGATTACCTGGCAAGAACCTTTTGGCTTGGTGATGATTGAATCGATGGCAACTGGTACACCAGTAATTGCCACTAATTTGGGTTCCGTACCGGAGGTGATTGCCCAAGGGGTGACAGGCTTTGTATGTCAAAGTTATGATGAAATGGCGGCAATGATTCCTAAAGCTTTGGAGTTAAACCGTCATACCTGCCGAGAATACGTAGAAAACAAATTTAGCGTTACCCAGATGGTCAATGGGTACGAAGCGGTTTATGAACAACTCATCAAAAACCGTATTAGTTTAAATGGGCGCATCCATTCTGCCAAAATCCTTTTTTAAACAACAGTTTTTTGAGTGCATCTAAAAAATCAACAATTTTTTACAAGGAGGACATTAATATGAACATGGGAAGCAACACTTGTCCCTGTTGCGGTGGTTCCCTCCTGCGCCATGTCCGTCAAAGTGAAGTTTATTGGTTTTGTCAGACCTGCCGGCAAGAAGTACCCTTATTGACTGTTAGTCGTCTTTCGAGTGTGGTTGAAGGGAGAAATACAGCAGTAGTTTCACAGTCAAAGAGAAATTCCTAGAATTTCATAATTCAAGACTGATGTAGTTCTAACTAAGTTCCCAAAAAGTCTATTAATTAGGAAACTTGCTCTAGAGACTACAGTTTGGGGTCTATAGTCTATAAATTATGAGCTGAGTTAGTAGTGAGTGTGTCCATCGCTTACTAGGAATAGAATTCCCTCTATTCATTCAATAGACTTTTTGCAAAAATTGATTTTTTTGACACAACTATAGATGCACGCAGATAAATTATCTGCGTGCATCTGTGTTTATCTGTTCTTATTTCAGAGTTAAGTAGCCGTCATGAATTGCGTACACCAGAACCCATAAAAATTATTTTACTCTTTGTGTCTTAGTGTCTTGGTGTTTCAAGATTTTTTTAACCACCAAGGCACAAAGGCACAAAGTATTTTCAAATATAGTTATTTTACTGCGATCGCACAATTAAGCTTTTTCAAGAGATGTTTTGTCTTTCAGCTTGAGCGAACAGTTAGGTATTCTAACTCATGTGCTAACTGTATTACTAAAGTTTTAGTCAATTTATCTTATCTACCTTGGATATTCAGTTTGTACTGAAGCTTGTATTTTTCCAGCAATTACAGCAGGTAATTGTAACCATTCATACCAAATATATTTAATATCTTAGTTTGTTATATTGCCGCTAATTAATTACAGGTAATTATCAATCAAATATTCGCATTATCTATTCTCATTTTCCAAAACAATTGAGTATTTATACTATTTTGAACTCCAATATCTATATTATCAAGACATCATAATATTAATCTTCATCGTGCTTAAAAATAAAAACTATAATTAAATTTAATTCCAAATAAAAATACTTTCTCTAGACATTTTTTTAGGAGAGTAAGTAATGACTCAAGATTATTCCACAAAGTGGTGGGCTGCTTTTTCATGCCTTGCTTTCATGGAAGGCATTTTACTAGTGATGTTATTTTCTGGACGTGGTTCTGTATTAATCATAGCAGCATTGATTTTCATTGCTATCTTAATGGTTTTTATCCCACGGGCAGAGGATGTTGTTGCGCTGACATTCGACCGGGATAAAATAGACAATAAAATTAATTCTCTCAACAAAAAAATAACTACCACCAAGAATAGAGTTGATAAGTTATTTGTTTTATCAATACCAGAATCAATGTATAAAACCTTGCAAAAAATTAACTCTGGTAACTATGGTAATTATGATCTCACAGCCAAATTAGAAAGAGAACTCTACTTCTTAAGGGATGTAGGTTATATTGAGGATATGGAAGAAATTCGTGATATCCCTTACAAGGGAAGTAACTTGTCTAATTACGTAAAAATTACAGGAACAGGTAAGCAGTTTATTGAACTGCGGAAAAGTATTGAAGAAGAAAATAATAAGGGGAAAAATTAGTTAAATATCAATCATCTTGAATTAGGTCTAAAAATATATCTAGAATTTGTCTTCCAGAATTTTTCAAGAGCGATCGCTTCTATTCGATACCTGAAGCAAATCATTGCATGAGTGTACCCCTGCTAATTTTTAGGTGGGGGTATGAGTTTTAGATGTTAAGTAATACAAATCTACGTGAAAACTTGCTTAGTCTACTGTCTGGACTCGTAAGTATAACTTCTCATAGTTAAAACAGATCGACAGTGTTCCAAAAATGATAAATTTACGTAAATATAAAATCTATAACTTAAAAAATATTACAATACAAATTTATTACTCTTGCAGTAAAAAAGGCTCCATAACTCGCCCGAGATTTAGCCGTTGTATCTCCCGTAACATGGTTAAAAAAAGCAGCTGAAAATAGTTAAAATTACTTCTATCAAAACAAGCAGGGGCATGGTAAGGTTTTAAATCCATTGTCCCCCATTCCGCTCCAGCCAATGCATTTGCACTATCTACACCCTCAACATCTTGAAGAGTTAGTCAAGAATAGTTGCATAGATTTACACTTGGCAAACTTAAATTTTAGGTCTGTTCAAGACAAAACTGCTTATGATTACCTGTTAATTTCAGAACGTGTACCTCGCACAAATACTGGAATGGTCAAGAGTAGCTGGCTACAACGCTACGATCATGTTAGTTCTGGTGGTTGGTGGTGTTCTGGACTCGATCCATTGAATAATTGGCAAGCGATGGAGTGGGGGTGTTTTAAGCCAAACCAGCCCCGACAGAATGAAAAAGGCAAGTGCATTAAGTACGAACATCCTCCCTGCACACCGACGCGAGTATTCTGTCTGCGCGTTAACTTGTGCGTTTGGCAGCAAATTGCCCAACGTTACAATCAAGCCATGCCCGAAAATGTTAGCCTCACGGACAAGGGAGAAGCAGTAGGCTTTTGGCAATGGATCGTGGAACGGAACATACCCGTAATTATCTGTGAGGGTGTAAAGAAAGCGGCGGCACTTTTAACACAAGGATATGCAGCCATAGGTATTCCCGGAATTACAAGTGGTTATCGCGTTACCAAAGATGAATTTGGCAAAGTCATAAGTCGCCAGTTAATATCCGACTTAGCGGCGATCGCTATGACGAGGCGCACCTTCTACATTTGCTTTGATTTTGAAACTGAACCCAAAAAAATCGCAGCGGTAAATAATGCTATCTCCCAACTTGGTTTTTTATTCCAAGCTAAAAATTGCCCTGTACAAGTCATTCAACTGCCAGGAATAGAAAAAGGGGTTGATGAGTTTATCGTCGCCAAAGGTGCGAATGCATTTGAGAAAATTTATCGCCAAAGTATTGATTTAGAAGTTTACCTTGCTCAAACCAAACCCCACACTGAATTAACTATTTCTGCTGCACTCACGCTTAACAATCGCTATTTAGGGGAAATACCTTTTCCTACTTCTGGATTAGTAGGAGTGAAGTCAGCAAAAGGAACAGGTAAAACTACAGCACTACAAACCGTAGTTAAAAAAGCTCAAAGCAGAAATCAACCTGTTTTATTAATTACTCACAGAATTCAACTCGGTCGATTTTTATGTGAAAAAGTTGGCATAAATTGGGGAATAGGGTTAGGGGAATGGGGAATGGAAGAACAAAAACAATTCCTAGTTCCCAATAAGTATCTTGGTTTATGTGTTGATTCTATTTGGAAACTGAATCCAGAAGATTGGCAAGGAGCAATAATAATTTTAGATGAAGTTGAACAATCTTTGTGGCATCTTCTCAACAGTAATACTTGTAAAGAAAAGCGCGTTAAGATTTTAAATATATTTCAGCAATTAATTTCTAAAGTATTGACTACAGGTGGATTAGTTATTGCTCAAGATGCCGATTTATCAGATGTTTCTTTAGAATATTTACAGGCATTATCAGGAATTAACTTAACGCCTTGGGTGGTAGTTAATCAGTGGAAACCCCAGCGAGGTTGGGATGTAACTTACTATGATTCACCGAATCCAACACCGTTAATTCATCAACTTGAATTGGATTTACTGGCTGGGCGTAAATGCTACGTTACCACAGATAGTCGCTCTGGACGTTACAGTTGTGAAACAATAGCAGGTTACTTAAAAGAACGTTTGCAAAGATTGCTAACACAATTTCCTAAAACCTTGGTAGTTAGCAGTCTCACAACAAATACACCTGGTCATGAAGCAGCAGACTTTATTGCAACTATTAATCAAAAAGTAACTGAATATGATACTGTTTTCGTTACTCCTAGCTTAGGAACAGGAATTAGCATTGATGTACAACATTTTGACTGTGTTTACGGTATTTTTCAAGGAGTAATTCCTGATTCGGAAGCACGACAAGCATTAGCAAGAGTACGCGATGATGTACCGCGAATAGTTTGGTGTGCAAAGCGAGGCATTGGTTTAATTGGCAGTGGCAGTACTAATTATCGCTTGCTGTCTTCTTGGTATCAGGAAAATCAAAAAGAAAACTTAGCTTTACTCAGTCCATTGCATAAAGTGGATGTAGATTTGCCATTAGTTTATGACCCTATTCACTTGCGAACTTGGTCTAAATTAGCTGCAAGGGTAAATGCTTCTATTACCATCTATCGTCAATCGATGAAAGATGGCTTGATCGGCGATGGTCATCAAATTCAGATGCGGAGTAATGCTGTTCAAAATAATATTATTCGCGATTTACGCCTTGCCTTTTTAGCAACTGATCCAAATGATTTGCCAACTCGCAGAAGATTGATTCTAGAAATTGTTAAAGTCCAAAAAGATTGGTCACAAAGACGCCAAAAAGCGAAAGAAATTAAACGTAAAATTAGAGAAATTAAGCAACAAAATCAATTAGCAGCAGCAACTGCTGTAGCTAATGCTAGAGATATTGATTACGTAGAATATGAGCAGTTCTTAGGCAAACATTCACTGACTGATGAAGAACGTAATCAAATCAAGAAATATATTCTTAGACAAAGATATGGTATACAAGTTACTCCCCAACTAAAATTACGGGACGATCAAGGTTATTATTGGCAATTGTTAATTCACTATTATCTCACTCATGAAAGCGAGTATTTTCGGCTTAGAGATAAGCAAGAATGGCATCAACAATTATCGTGGGGAGAAGGTAAGGTTTTTCTACCAGATTTAAAAATATACACCCTTAAAGTTGAGGCAATGAGGGCATTAGGAATGCTTCAATTCCTTGAACCAGAACGAGTTTTTACCGAAAATGATGCTGATTTACTTTTACTGAAAAATACTGCTGTTCAATGTAGTAAACACATTAAAAGAACACTTGGTATTAATTTGGTGAGGGGAAAAGAGGACGTTTCGCCAATTAAAATACTCAGCCGATTGTTAAATTTGTTGGGTTTGAAGTTACAGCGCATCAATGAAGTTTATCAAATAGAATCAAAGACGCTCAATGATGGTAGGGATAAAATATTTGCAGTTTGGCATCAAAGAGATGAGTTGATGTTAGCTAATAGTAAGAACATTGGATGTGATATTGCTAGTTATTCTTCTGATTTTATAGATGCAGCAGGACATAGATCTACAGGGACTAAACAAACAAAACATACCTATGCAGCCTACAAATAAGCTTTGAAACATTTAATTTACTCGTAGAAGCAGATAGGGAAGTAGGGAGAGGGTGGGGCTGTGCTAAGTATAGCTTTGTGTAAAAGAGTAGCGATTTTAAACGCAGAGGGGCGCGGAGGTAAACGCAAAGGATCGCAGAGCTTTGGTGCAAAAAGTTCGCTATGAATTTATGCAATTTTTTACTAAGTTGTTCACAACCTCGGTAGAATTTCTGGTAACAAATGACCGGGAACTTTGGATAATGCCAGATTTTGTCCCTGTATTCCTAATTCATCGTGGAAAGCACGAATTGTTTTGACCACATAATTGAATGTAGCTTGATATACCTCTGATTTTTGATTCAATCCATTTAAAGCTTGCAAATGGTTTTCTAATGCTGCTTCTAAATGTTGAGAACGAGAGGTTTTATCGCTACTAAAATGCTGGTCTGTTGCTAGCTGAAAATGGGCTAATCCTAAGTTATTGTGAGTAGCAAACACATCAAAGCTTAAAGTACCAACACCAAGGGAGTGAGCCAGGGTTAGAGATTCTTCATAGGCATTAACGCACTGTTCTAAGAACTTATGCCGTTCTTCTTTTGTAGTTTGTGATTGATTTGCTAGGTGCCAGTAGGCAGTACCAAGATTATTTTGTGTGGCAGCGCAGGCGGAGGGAACATGTCCTGGAGTGCGATATTTTAAAGCTTCTCTGTACGCATCAATTGCAAGCCGCAGATTTTCTGCCGTATTTTCGTACTGTGCTAAATTCCAATGAGCAGTACCGATGTTATTTTGAATCATGCCATATTTGAGCGATTCCTGTTCGGGACTATAGTGAACGAGAGCAAGGTTGTAAGCGGCGATCGCCTTCTTTAAATTCTCCGTCTGTTGATTGTGTTGGGCCAGATGCCAGTAAGCAGTACCCAAGTTATTCTGAGTCGCAGCATACTTTAACGGTTCCATCTCGGCGGTACGAAAATGGAGTGCTTCTTGATAAGCTGTAACAGCTTGCTGCCAGTTTTCTGCCGGGTTTGTAAAACGCGCTAAATCACCGTAAGCTGTCCCCAGATTGTTTTGCACGCGTGCGTAAGTTTCTGGATGTGTATCAGGTGCAATCAGTTTTAAAGCTAACTGATAAAATTCAATACCCTGTTGTATGTAAGATTGGCCTTCTTCAGAGTTAGCTGGTGTGCGGTACAGCATCCAGTAAAGTGTTCCCAAGTCATTCAAAATATCTGGTACTTGCGGCGAGGTTTCATCGTGGGTAATTGCCTCCTGATATGACAGAATTGCCACCATCAAGTTTTCTAAGGTAGTCTGTCCTTGTTCAATCCGCAGGCGATACAAGTTCCCCAAGCGATGATATGCTACTGCCAGTAGCTCCCCAGAGGCTTGTTTTGAATGTAAATCCTCTATTTCCTCCAGAAGTTCCTGTACTTGCTTGCTTTCATCGCGATCGCTACCGACAGCAGTATTAATCGTTGCCAGTACTAATTCTGTTAACTCTTTGCTAATGTGCGACACACGCATCTGCAATGGAGTTTCATAAGCGGTGACTTGATCGCTAGCCTCTTCCTCCGTAGTAGCTCCTGGTATAAATAATTCCGACTTAATCGGCGAAGGTTCTTGGGGATTATGTCCGCGATTAACACTCGTCTGGAGCTGAAAATCAAAATCTTCTACGGCAAAATCATCATCAGAGACAGATTCTTCAAAAATCGCTTGCTCAAGATTTCCTAAATCCAAACCTCTAGAGCCAGAAAAGCGTTCTGGCGGGGCTTTTGCATGAGTTGCAGGTGTTGGTTCTCCAGCGAACATAAATACACCAGTACGACAACGCCAAAATTGCGGGGCCGACTGTTGAATAGCATACAACCAAGGACGCGGTGTCCATAATAGCAGGCTAGATTCTAAGAAATGGCTGGATTCTGGGCTTGAGAGATGCTGTTCAGTTAGACGCAGGTAGTGCAAAAATAAACGCTGTACTGCCACTGCTTGCTTAGTTAGCTGCTCAACGCCCACAATTTGAAATGCAGGTATTGGCAGTGGCCGTCCTGGAGAATCTTGTGATGCCCCAACGATGGGTGGTGGATAATTTACCAGCCATTGATTGATTTGTGATATGGGGTTAGGGTCGCTTAAATTTAACCGTAAGGTAACTAATCGTGGATAAGCTGGTGTGCTGGCTTCGTGTGTATCTGATGGTTGATATAGCACTTGCCCAACCGGATAAGCCAAAGTTGAATGCAAACGTGCTGCCACCTGATTTCTCAGGTTTAAATCATCACACACCGCTATATAGATTTGTCGCCGCAAACCTAGACTGAGGGCAAGTTTTAGGCGGTGGTATACTTGCCGATTCCACGCAAATTTATCCGAATGTGCAGTATCATTCACGCTCATGGCGGCTAAGGAGCCAAAACGCAGTGTACATCCCTTTTAAGGGCATATTCAAGCAGCCTGTAAATCTGACTTTGACTACGATTTTCAAGTACTTGTTACTCTGCTCAGGATAAATCAAAGTTTTAGGCTTTGAACAGACAAAATGTGTACTATTATACCTTAAATTAGGTGCGATTTTCACAAACAAAAAAACCAGGTTCCCATTAAGGTAGGAACCTGAAGAGGCATAAAAGTCAATTGATTTGTGAAGAAAATTCTTAATCAACTCAGATTGGAAACAGAGAAGGCAACAAAAATCAAACCGCTAACCAAAATTATCCCGGCAATTCCCAAGAAAACATAGTTGCGCTTTTGTTGTGGCGTGGGGGGTTCTGCTTGATATACTTTCGGTTCACGGGCAAAATTATTGAGACGACCGCCTTCTTCTGTAGTGTAGGGCATGAATCAATTCCTTAACTCTGCTTTTTTGTATTATGTTACATAAATGCAACATAACACTCTTACCATCATAAACAATTCGTTATAAAAGTTAGTAGTTAGTAGTTAGTGGTTAGTAGTTAGTAGTTGGTTATTGACCACTAACCACTATCTGCTAACCAGCAACCAATTCCTAATTCGTAATCGTTCCCGTCAGCGGTGAAGAGGCATTGGCGTAGTTTTTGATCGGCATTCTGCCAGCCAGATATGCCAGACGCCCAGCTACGGCTGCCATGTTCATAGCACGTGCCATCAAAGGTGGGTTTTGTGCTAGGGCGATTGCGCTATTAATCAACAAAGCATCTGCGCCCATTTCCATTGCTTGCGCTGCCTCGGATGGCGAACCAATGCCAGCATCTACGACCACAGGAACAGTGGCATTTTCAATGATGATTTGAATGTTGGCGATCGTTTTTAGCCCCTGGCCGGAACCAATGGGTGAAGCTAAAGGCATTACCGTTGCACAGCCTACTTCTTCCAAATGTTTGGCTAGCATGGGGTCAGCGTTGATATAGGGTAAAACAGCAAAGCCTTCTTTCACTAGCTGTTCGGCTGCTTGCAGAGTGCCAATGGGGTCTGGAAGTAAATATTTGGGGTCGGGAATTACTTCTAACTTGACGAAATTATTATCTTCCTGTCCTAGGAGTTTCGCCATTTCCCGTCCTAAACGTGCGACGCGAATAGCTTCTTCAGCTGTTTTGCATCCAGCAGTGTTGGGCAGCATCCAGATTTTTGTCCAGTCCAGCGCCTCAGCTAAACCTTCGTGTCCAGGGGCGTTGGTTTGCACTCGCCGCACTGCAACAGTAACAATTTGACAACCACTTTCCACCACACTTTGCTGCATTTCTTCAATGTTGCGATATTTGCCAGTTCCCGTCATCAAACGAGAAGTGAAAGTTTTACCAGCAATGACGAGTGGTGAATCTGGGATGGAGAGTTGGGAAATAGCAGAGAGAGTGTGTGGAGGGGGAGTAAGAGTAGCCGAGAAATTAGCAGGGTGAGTGAGCATTTGGTTAGGGGTAGATGACTTGGCCTGGAAGCGCGAGTAATGAAAATGAGAAAGTAGAGAATCAGATTTTTGCTCGCACATTAAATCAGCAATTAATTCAGCTGTTACGGGCGCGAGCAGAATACCATTACGGTAATGACCGACAGCAAAGGTTAAGTTTTTACAAGGACTAGTTCCTAGTATTGGTAATTCATCGGGCGTAGCAGGACGAAATCCCCACCATAATTCCTCAATGGGGTAATGCTGGATTTGGGGATATAGGCGAATAGCATGTTGGAGTAGAGTTTGAATGCCTGCGGGTGTGTTTTGCCCAGTAAAGCCAACATCCTCGCTAGTTGCACCAATAATAATTCGTCGGTCACGCCTCGGTACGATGTAAATATCCTGTCCAAACAAAATCCGTGCTAAGGGCAATTCTGCAACAAATTCCGGCACGCGCACGCTCAACATCTGCCCTTTGATTGGACGCACGGGTAGAGGAAACAATTGATTTGACCAAGCACCCGTGGCTAAAACATAGTGTTCGGCATGCAAGATACCAGCATTGGTTTGCACACCTACAACTTGTCCCTGTTGCTGTATAATGCCTTCTGTTGCAATTCCTTCTTTGAGTTCCACACCCAAAGATTGCACTGCACCCAACAGGGCTTTTGCTAGTGCCTGATTGTCTACTTGAGCGTCTTCAGGATACCACCAACCACCAACTACTTCTCCCAATCCTGGCTGATATTGATGAATGGCTTCTCTATCTAACCAGTAGGCAGATGGGGAAGAGTGGGGGAGTGGAGGAGTGAGAGAATAGTTGTGATAATTCCTCCCCCCCTCTCCCTTTCTCCCTCTCTCCCCCTCTTCTTCAGAGAAGACTGGTGCTAAAATACCGCAGGGCCAGTAACCAGTATTCAAACCGGTGAGTTGTTCTAACTTTTGCGTCCAGTCAGCGTAAATAGAACGCGATCGCCAACACAATTCCTGCATAGCCTGGTTGGGGATGTTTTCAGCATCTGGTGCTAACATCCCAGCAGCAGCATGTGTAGCAGCAGCGTGAAAGTCACGACTCAACACAGTGACTTTTGTGCCGCGCAGTTTGAGTTCGATGGCGATCGCCAACCCAATAACGCCGCCACCAATAATTAAAACGTCGTTAGTCATTAGTCAGTTCGTCAGTTAGTCAACATTCAAGAGCAAAACACCTGCCTGTTAAAAGTTTCCTTCACCTTGGCAAAGTGTTCCTTCAAAAATTTTGGTCAATAGCCAAGAGTCTATAGTCAATCGTCAAAACCAATGACTCTTGACTACAGACTATTAACTAAATAACTCCTAACTCACAACTGCTAACTCATAACTGAAACTCATAACTAGTAATCGCTGACTCACAAGCACTACCACAAAGCTCGAATTGGTTCGTCGTCGTTCTGACTTGGATTTGTATCATTTACTTGAGTGTCATCAGTAGTGCTGGTATCTGGGTTACTCTGAGTGGTTGTTGTATCTGTTGTTTCGTCAATACTTGTATCAGTTGTTGTGTCATCAGCAGTGTTATTCTGAGCAACGCTACTTTTGTTGCTATCTGTGTTGCTCTCTGCAGGAGTTGTACTAGTCGCTGTGCTATTGACATTAATGTTAGCAGGAAGAACTCGCGATGTTTTACCTCCTCCGCCGGGAGCCTGAGCGGTATTTTGTCCGCCGCCCATTGGAAAGCTGATACCCAGCAATGTACCCAATAAAATCGCCAAGCCTCCAGCCATCAAAATAAGTGGTGTCCATCTACCCATTTTTTTCTCCTTTTTAACCTTCTGGTGTCCAGACTACTTGAGAACCTTCTCCCCAAAATCCATCAAATTTTGTGACTTTTACATCTCCTAAAACCTGAATTTGACAAGCTAAACGTAGGTTTTTTGTCGGAGAATGAGGAGGTAGGGAGCGCCGCCCTCGATCGCGCCAATTTGCCTTTGAGACATCACCTTCTACTTGAACTGCACAAGTACCACAACTGCCAATTCCCCGACAGTTAATTACCTTAGCACCGCCATTGTAGAGGTCAATACCATTTTGCAGCAAAATCTTCCGCAGATTGGTTCCGCACACACACTCAATTGTCTTACCTTGAGCTTGTACCTTGGGCATCGCAGATTACTAAAGAGGATTTAGGTTGTATTGTAACAATTTATTTCTGATACCGAAAAACTCATAAATACTATTATTGTAAAAGCCAGGTAAAAGAGAAATTTTGGCTCTCGACTTTGTTGAAAGTCTTCACAAGAAATTCACGAATCACTGAAAATTACTATATAATTAAGGTTTATAGAGCAACAAAAATTCATTAACAGATTAGGGATTTGTAACAGTTCGATTCAAAAGCCTTGAAAAATCCTTGGAAACGGTAAAATCTGTTGAGGATTTGAGAGATATCTAAATTTTACAAAATTTATAGAGTTATGAGAGCCTTTTAGCTTTAGTTCTGGAAGGGATGGCTCTTGTTGATACCTATATTTTTATTTACTTGAGTGCTGGTCTAAAATTCACCAACAATAACTGAAGAAAATCTCAGTGGATCATCACACATTGCCTTGCAAATTGTCTGAACAGTCCCCATCTTATGACCGCTAATTCCTTACCCCAACTTTGGATCTATGACACCACACTTCGAGATGGAACTCAGCGCGAAGGATTATCGGTGTCTATAGAAGATAAGTTACGCATTGCTAGGAGACTCGACCAATTGGGTATTCCGTTTATTGAAGGCGGATGGCCAGGGGCAAATCCCAAAGACGTACAATTTTTCTGGCAGTTGCAAGAAGAACCACTCAAACAAGCTGAAATAGTTACTTTTTGTTCGACTCGACGCCCTCATACAACTGCGGCTTCTGAGCCGATGTTACAAGCGATTCTCGCTGCTGGCACCCGTTGGGTAACTATATTTGGCAAGTCTTGGGATTTACATGTCACAGAAGGACTCAAGACCACTTTAGCAGAAAATTTGGCGATGATCCGTGACACCATTGAATACCTAAGCGCTCAAGGACGTCGCGTTATTTACGATGCAGAACATTGGTTTGATGGCTACAAACACAATCCAGATTATGCTTTACAGACATTAGAGACGGCGATCGCTGCTGGTGCTGAATGGCTAGTATTATGTGATACTAATGGTGGTACTTTACCCCATGAAATTACTCAAAATATTACTGATATAGTTAAAGCTATTCCTAGCGGAACCCAGTTAGGTATTCACACGCACAACGATTGCGATACAGCAGTTGCCAACGCTCTTGCCGCAGTCGTGGGGGGTGCAAAAATGGTACAAGGTACAATTAACGGTTACGGCGAACGCTGCGGTAATGCCAATCTTTGTTCGTTAATCCCTAATTTGCAAATAAAGCTTGGTTTTAAATGTATAGAAGACAGCCAGCTTGAGCAACTCACGGAAACCAGTCGCTTTGTCAGCGAGGTAGTAAATCTTGCTCCTGACGAACACGCGCCATTTGTTGGCAGATCGGCTTTTGCTCACAAAGGCGGCATCCATGTATCGGCGGTGGAACGCAATCCCCTGACTTACGAACACATTCAACCAGAAAAAATCGGAAACCGTCGCCGGATTGTCATTTCCGAACAGTCTGGAGTCAGTAATGTTTTAGCAAAAGCCCGCTCATTTGGTATTGAATTAAACAAGCATGACTCTACAACGCGGCAAATTCTCGAAAGGCTTAAAGATTTGGAGAGTGAAGGATATCAATTTGAAGCAGCAGAAGCAAGTTTTGAATTGTTAATGCGCCAAGCATTGGGAAGTCGCCAAAAGTTTTTTGAAATTAAAGGTTTTCAAGTCCACTGCGACTTGGTACAGGGAGAAAAAACTACTAGCGCCCTTGCCACAGTGAAAGTAGTTGTGAATGGTAACGATATTTTGGAAGCAGCAGAAGGAAACGGGCCGGTTGCAGCTTTGGATGCGGCGTTACGCAAAGCCTTAGTGAATTTTTATCCCCACATTGCTGCTTTTGAACTGACAGACTACAAAGTACGGATTCTCAACGGACATACAGGTACAGCAGCCAAAACCCGCGTAATGGTAGAGTCAGGAAGTGGCCACCAGCGCTGGACAACCGTTGGGGTTTCTACAAATATTTTGGAGGCTTCTTATCAAGCGGTAGTAGAGGGATTGGAATATGGTTTGTTGCTGCACTCACAAGCTGAAGCAGCTGTGAGGACTTCGAGTTGAAGAGGACAAAGAAGAATTTCTCCCTTGTTTCCCCCTATCAAGGTGTGAGTCTTGGAAATGGATTTTTCTTGGTGTCTTTGTGTCTTTGTGGTGAAAAAAGAATTCTTGAAACACCAAGACACTAAGACACAAAGAGGAAACCTGATCTTACCGCACCAAGAATTGATGAATACTGAATCAATGCTCTAGGCATTGGTTCCTGTAGGCTTATGCAAGGAGTGGTGCGTAAGTCCTAAGACAGTTTAGAATCCTTGAGTCTGATGATGTAAACTTTTGAAAATCTTGAAGCGCAATCTTGAATTCGTCTACATCAAAATCTCGATAATTTCAGTAACTTGAGTATTGATCGTTCTAGTGCCAGAACTCTAGCTTAAACTTTCTCATTTCTGCGCTGTTTACGCTATTAACCCGCAAATTGCCAATCTTAGACCACACATTGATACTCTCACACCACACAAGATGATTGGCAATTTGTTAGCTGCTTGTTAGTTGACCACTAACTACTAACCACTAACAATAAACCACTCAACAGTCTAAGAAAATTTTTCCCAAGCTTGGGCAACCACTTGGCTAAGCCAGCGTCGCTGCTGTTTATCTAGTAGGGTATCTTCAGCTAGCAATTGAGCGGTTAATTCTTCTAAGGATTGACCTTGAGCGCGGACAATTTTTATGACACCTGCGATCGCAGCAGCAACTAGTTCTTCATCAACTGGCTTTTGCCGCAAGGCTACGATTTCTTGAGGGTTGTCTGGAATGGGATAATTCATGGCGTGAGTTTACCGAAACAAAAATGAACAAAAAATTTGACAAACTTTTAAAATTTCTTTATCGAATTTTTAATCAAGCGATAGGGCGGATTTTACTGCAAATAACCCTTATTCTGAATCTGTCTTAGTGCATATATTTATTGGAGATTGGAAAAAAATGAGAGAGATACTTTACTTAGAAATTCCCACTCCGGATACATCAGCAGTACGCAAATGGTTGCAAGCTGATTTTGAACCAGTAATCGGTGAAAAAGTGCCAACAAAAGATGGCTTTCGCCTGAGAATGATTGAAAATACACCAAATCAACAAATTATTCCGGAAAAATTACCCACTGAACTTTCTGTTTTTGTTTGGTCACTACAGCGCACAACTTATTTGAAAGTGTTTCGCTGGTCAGAGCAACCGTTTCCGCAAGAAGAGCAAATTCTCAAAACACTCACTGCTAGCATTAGAAGCCGCTTTCCCCATCAATATCCCGAACCACCAGCAATTGACTTATCCAAGCAATCGATTTTTGAAGCACTAGCCCCCTATTATCCCCTCACCGTCAAGTATTTTCAGAAAATGCCCAACGGAGAGTATGACCTCAAGCGGGTGTACTGGTGGGAGCAACGCTGGCGTCAAGGCGTGCGGAATCCTCAGAAGCCGCGTCAGGTGGTGTTTTCTCACAAGGGAGATGGGGAGATAAGGGAAAATAGTCTCCCCACCACCCCACCACCTCACCACCCTACCTACGACTTAATCTATGTGGGCGGTGCACTTGGTGTCATTCATGCAGCTGTGATGGCAAAGCTGGGCTATAAAGTGCTGCTTGTGGAACGATTGCCTTTTGGACGCATGAACCGAGAATGGAATATTTCCCGCGATGAAATTCAATGCTTAATTAACCTTGGTTTGCTGACACCCGCAGAGGTAGAATCAATTATTGCACGCGAGTACAAAGACGGATTTAATAAATTTTTTGATGCTTATATTCCACAAAAGCTAAGAGCGCCTATTTTGCATACTCCAACAGTGCTAAATTTGGGGTTGGATTCTGAAAAATTGCTGCAACTATGCGGGCAAAAGCTACGAGCAGCAGGTGGTGAAATCTGGGATGAAACTGAGTTTATCAGAGCAGATATTTATACATCAGAAGTTGTCGTTACAGTTAAAGACTTAAGCAATCAAACTGACAAGCAAGCGAGTGGACGATTGCTGGTGGATGCGATGGGAACGGCCTCACCAATCGCATGGCAATTGAATGGTGGTCGTGCTTTTGACAGTGTCTGTCCGACAGTAGGAGCGGTGATTGAGCGTGGATTTGAGCCGGGAGTGTGGGATGCTCAGTATGGGGATGTTCTCAACAGTCACGGCGATATTTCTCGGGGACGGCAGTTAATTTGGGAATTGTTTCCTGGTGCGGATGAAGAACTGACAATTTATTTGTTTCATTACCACGAAGTTAATCCCCACAACCCTGGTTCATTGTTGGAAATGTACGAGGACTTTTTCACGATTTTGCCAGAGTATCGGCGCTGCGACATGGACAAGCTAGTCTGGAAAAAGCCGACATTTGGATATATACCTGGACATTTTAGCGTCGGAAGTAGCGATCGCACAGTAGCATTTGATCGATTAATTGCCATTGGTGATGCTGCATCACTCCAGTCTCCTCTGGTTTTCACGGGATTTGGTTCCCTAGTTCGCAACTTGGAACGCCTTACCACTCTTTTAGATATTGCTCTCAAACATGACTTGCTAACTTTGCGCCACTTAAACCGAATTCGTGCCTTCCAAAATAATATTGCCGTGACTTGGATGTTTTCCAAAGGCATGATGGTTCCCACTGGTAAATTTCTACCACCAGAACGCATCAACACTATGTTGAATAACTTCTTCGGGTTGTTGGTAGACGAACCCCCACAAGTAGCAGATGACTTTATTAAAGATAGATTCGATTTGGCAACTTTTAATCGGTTAGCACTGAAAGCAGCCAAGAAAAATCCAGCATTACTACTATGGATTTGGGAACTCGCTGGTGGTAAGGATTTGCTGCGTTGGTTAGGTAACTATTTTGACTTTATCCGCCATAGTACAGTCAGTGCTTTACTGAGTGGATGGTTGCCAAAATTTCTCCATCGGAATGGTCAGTGGTTGGAAAACCGCTATCCGGCATTGTACTTGCAGTTATTAGCAATTAACTACGCCTTGACCACAGGCAAAGGACGCTCAGAAATAAAAAAAGTCCACACTCAAGAGTCAAAAGTCCATAGTCAAAAGTCCATAGTCAAAAGTCCATAGTCAAAAGTTGCTTTTACTAATGACTAATGACCAATGACTATTGACCATTGACTATTGACTATTTGGGCGAAAATTCGGCAGTTCTACAGATGCCAAAGTTTTTCGCCTTTTGGGTGGACGTTCAGGATAGAGCAGTGGTGAAGGAGAGTTGGGTTTGGTAATGTTGTCATTTGATGAATTCTGAGGCGAAGCAGTCCCTGGTAATTGCTGGGGTGACAATGGTGAGGCTTCTAACCAGTAATCCCCATCTTCCTTAGAATCTGTGTCACGGCTGGGTAAAATGGCAGTTACTGGTTTCTCCTCATCGTTTTCAAGGGAGGTTGCAACAGTTTCCAAGACAGGCGCAACATTTTCATCGTCATCCTCTACATCTTCCAAGGAGGTTGCGACAGTTTCTAAGACAGGCATAACAGTTTCATCGTCATCTTCTACATCCTCTACATCCTCCACATCTTCTGTATCTTTTTCAGCAGGAGGTGGTGATGCAGATCTAGCTTGAGCAGCAAAAAACAATTGAATCAAGCCATCTACTTGTTCATCCAAGCTAGACGACTCTGAAAATGAAACTTTTTGTGATGTAATTGAGTCATCAATTTCTGACTTAGCAGGTGGTTGCTTTAAATTTGGTGTACTTTCTTGGGCTGAGAGATTAGCAGGAGATGATTGAGTTGGGGTGGGGTATTCTTGTCTAAAAATATTTGCATTATTCTCAAAGGATTCTTGTTCTACACACCAAGGTCGAATTGGTTGTGGATTAGGAAACACAGAACTTGTTCGGTTGGAATTTCTCAGTAGTCTGCTACCTGTGTCATTTGAATTAGCAGTATTATCTAGGGAATCATAGCTGGGTACTGGTGTTTCCAGACACTTTTCCAAAGCTGCTTTAAATTGCAAAGTCTGACGTTGTTGCCGCATTAGCCGAGTACGTAATTCTCGACAGGCATTTTCTGATTGCAATAGCTGATGGGACTGTTCGTTGTACTTGGTTTGAATTAAAGCACATTCCCGCTCTAACAAGGCAAGACGCTGTTGGTTAATTTCTAGCTGTGATTTATAGTTTTCAATAACAGTTTCCTGAGTTTGAACTGTAGAGAGTGCTGTTTCCAACTGCTGGAATAGTGATTTGATTTGCTCTTGAGCGGCAGTAAGTTCCTGAGCTTGTTGGTTGAGCATTGCTTCTGCGACAGTAGAGCGCTTTTTCTGCCACTGCAAAGCTCCTTCTGACTCACAGAGGGCAGCTCTTAACTCTTCTACTTGTTCATATAAATTATTGTTGGCAGAACGTAATTCTTCATTTAATGTCAGTAGTTTTTTAAATTCAGAGTCAATCAGTGCTTCTTTTTCGCTCTCAGGCTCGGCAACCCAATCTAATCCAGGTTTTGACTCATCTAGTTGCTGTTCATTTAACTCTAGTAAGCTTTCAGAGTTACTTGCTATCTCTGTTTCTCGATTAGTTTCGACCACTGAGTCTTGGTAAGATACATCCTCCTGACACTGCTTATCTGCTGCTGGTGCCAACAACGGTAATTGAGAAATTGCTCTGTTTTGCATAGGCACAACAGAATAAAAGGGACAACTTGTCTGTTGTGGTTGTGGCACATCAGCAGAATTTAGGGTTTCAATAAAAGACCCGATATTTGGGGTGTCTGCTTCATTCATCACTTTTCACCCACCAGCTTAAACTTATTGATTGGAAACTGCGTTAGCATTACGTATCAATGCTGTCTTATCAAAATCTACTCTATAAGGCAAGTTTGTAACTTCCCCAACAAGAGTCATTGATGATTAATTAGTTATAACTTTTCACTACTAAAAAGTGGGAGAGTGGGGGAGTGAAAGAGTGGGGCAGTGGGGGATTGGGGGAGTTGTTTTAACATTTCCCCCCTCTCCCACTCCTATTTCTCCCACTCCTAGTTAAGGCAACCAACGGGGATGAAATCCAATTAAGGGAAGTTGCTCTGGCTTGAGATCTGCACTAACTTCAGGATCTGCAATTGGCAATAAAGGCATTAACCATAAGCTACTGGTTGCGATCGCTTCTCCATCATCGGTTGTCAAAATTTGTGTATTTGATGATGTAACTGGAGCAGCTTGTGTTTGTATCTGGTCAAATAACAACCCCAAGCCGTCAGGCGATAAACTCATTTGCACATTCCGCTGTTCAGGGGGTAGTACTAATAATGGCTTCTGTTGCTTGGTTTTCAGGTCAATTGCGATTAGATATGGCTGTTCCTGATAATATTCCCCTGGTAATAGCTGTGTCAGTAAGCAGTAGAGAGTAGGAGAAGCGCTATCAAACTGACAATTAATAATCGAACCTGTAGTAGTTAGCAGTTTTTTCTGAACGCCTTGGTTGGTGACTAAAAATAAGTCGCGCGTGTAATCTGTATTAAATTTTACCATTGCTGCTTGCGCTCCATCCTCAGAGAAAGCTTGTACCAAGCCAAACTGGGGGAAAAAATCCAAGGGTTTCGTGCCATCTGATTGCAGGGGCAAAATCGCAGTTCCCTGTCCTTGGGCAACTGCTACAGCTTTACTATCCGGTGTAATCATAAAATCCCCCCCTGGTTGACTTTGCAGGCGCACAGGGGTGGGTTTTTGTTCAGAATTGTCGCTACTGATTGGGATAAACCATAATCCAAAGTCGTTGGGATTAGCTTTATTTCCCCGTTGCACAACAATGGTTTGCCCATCGGGCGATAAATCAAATTTCAAATTTTGATAGTCTTTATTATCTAAAATCAAATCAACTTTACCTGCTGCTTCTGCTTTTTGGCGATGAGGAGCAGTAAAGCCAGTCGTGACTGTATATAACTGAGCCGAAAGTAAGTCTTGATTAGTTGTAGGGCGAGCAGAAAATAAAATTTTCTGACCATCAGGAAACGGCTGGAAGTCCGTGACAATCAGGTCTTTGGGAGTAAGTATTTTTTTTTGCTCCTGAGTCAAGTTGTAGAGAACTAACCGTCCTTGGTCTTCATTATTAGCTCCGATATAGAGAATAACGCGATCGCGTGTGCTAAAAGCAGTTTTGAAGGGCTGGATCGTCTTGTTATTTCTTTCTTTAGTAGCAAATTTATCCTTTCCCCCTTGTAACTCTACTTTATAAGTTGTGCCGTAGGGCGCTGGTGTCAAAAAGGTATAACCCATGCGTCTTCCTGCCCAACTAAAGGTACCTGCTAAAGGAGGGTCAATTTTCAAATTCTCCTCTATACTTTTTGTGTCCATAGGACGACTAAAGGTGAGGATGAATGTTCTGTATTCTGCGCCGATTTTTTGCGTTTGGGAGGTGAAATCAGTCAAAGATATATCTTTTTGTTCTAATTGTACGTGTTTCCACGTAAACTCTCTGACTCTAGCCCTGACTGCATCACCTTGGGATACGATCAGCCCTATCACCAAAATTAGCAGTAGCATCAGTGCGATCGCGATCCGATCTAGTGGTTGGAAGAATGCTTTTTTAGTAGTCATTTGTAATTTGTTGGTTGTTGGTTGTTGGTTGTTGGTTGTTACAAATAACTAACAACAAACAACAGACAACTAATAACTATAGGGATTTTTTGGTTGAGGAATTTTTTTCAAGGAGTTGGCAGCGATAGTAAGTTGGCGCTTACCTGTGATTGTTTCTGTAACCATCTGTCCTTCCACTTCTAGCCAGGTATCAGGCGGATACTGTTCGCGGCTTTCTTTTAATTTGACGGGCAATCCGACGGGATAGGCGTCTGCGGCGCAGCAAGTGAGAACAAATCGTGCTAGGAATATATACTCTGTTTCTAGTTCCGGTGGGTGAATGACAAATCCCTGTACCTTAACTTTATTGCCTTGATATCTATCTGGTTCTGGATAGACATTGAGCATACGTACCCAGTCTACGAGCGATCGCTCCTCAGGAACGACGGAAGCACGAAACGCTTGTGGTTTGACGCGCGTTGAACCCAATAACTCACTAAAATCACGTTGCAGTGCTTTGTCACTCGCAAAAACTTGTGGTGTAAAAATGAATCCAAAAATTGCTGCCACTAAAAGCAAAGCACTGCCCCATCCAGGAGGGAATAAACTTATATGTTGGATGTTTGCAGTCATATCGTAGCGACGCCGCTGCAAAAGTTCTTTGATTTTGAAGATACTGATAACTAGCAAACCGAATGCAGCCACAATTACTAATCCAAAATAATTCGGATGAATTAACAAATTTAGCTCGTTAGTTAACCAGTATTTCAATAGCAAAATTCCCCAAGCTGTGATTGCCAAAATATCCAGCCAGGGAAGTAACAACTTTGAAATTTTCGATTTACGATTTGAAATTGTGGTCATTGTCAAGAGTCATTAGTCATTAGTCATTGGTCATTAGTCATTGGTCAAAAATCAAGAACAAAGGACAAATGACTAATCAAAAATTAGAGAAAGTACAAGTTAACTATAAGGGTGAACAAGAAAGTCAATAACGCCGCTAAAGCAAATAAGTAAAATATAGCCCTGGGTTTAAATATTGTTAACATTAAACCAACACCTTTGAGGTCAATCATTGGTCCAAATATCAAAAATGCTAATAAAGAACCACTGGTAAAAGTTGAGGCAAAAGACAGAGCAAAAAAAGAATCAACAGTAGAACAAATTGACACCACTGCTGCTAATACCAACATGGCGGTGATGGAACTAATCGGGCCTGCACCTAAACTGAGAATCAACTCGCGGGGAGCTACAACTTGAATAGTCGCTGCGATCGCACTGCCAATTACCAGTATTGCCCCTAATTCTCGTAGTTCTTGCACAGTATTTTCGAGTGCTAACCGTAATTTAGCTCCTAAGGGTTTACTGGAACTGGGTGTCGTAGTGTCGATATTAGTAGATTCCAAGCGCATAGTTTGTCCTGCTTGTCCTACTCCCAGTAAATAGGTTCCTGACTGCAATAAAGCAGGTATACCTGATTCCTGTTGGATTTGGGAACGTTTCGGGCGGCGCTTTGGTTGTAGCTCTGAGGGTGGGTTAAATTTCAAATAACGAGCGATCGTTGGGTGAACTACAGGAGTTAAATCTTTTTGAAAACTAAAGACAAAGCCAATAATAGTCGCGATTAAGAGGGAAAATACTACTCTTAATACTACTATTTCTGGCTGATCGCGAAATGCTATCCAAGTCGCCCAAATGACGATGGGATTAACTGTTGGTGCTGCTAGCAAAAAGCCAATTGCTACCGATGTAGGTACTTTTTGCATCAACAATCGCCGTGCAACTGGCACGTTACCACACTCGCACACAGGAAACAAAAATCCCACCATACTGCCTACTAAAGCACCCAGTAACGGGTTTTTAGGCATTTTTTCTACCAATTTGCGCTCATCTACAAAAAACAGCAGCAAACTGGAGAACAATACCCCCAGCAGCACAAAAGGCATCGCCTCGACCAGCAGACTCAAAAATAGAGTAAAACCATTGTTAAGTTTATTCATGGGCGTCGCTGTCAAAAGCGGTTTCGGGTTTTATAGTTATGCCAGGTCATTTTATCGAAATGTGTATCGCAAACAGGTAGAAACTGTTAAGCGTTAATCAAACGTTTAGTGAACAATTGGTTTGTATGATTGCTTTTGAAAGGTTTCAAACCATTACCGGTCATAGATAATTATTTCGATGTGCGTTTGTCTACTGGTGATAAATCTTATTTCTAGATAGCTGAGCTTCAAAAATAGTTCCGATCTTAGAATTTCATTACTTACTTACACAATTTTTGATTACATTTTTTTATAATTACACTAAGGTTGCTCGACATGATGCTATATTCTACGCTTTTTCATCAAGTGTTCATAGTTTTTTTAAGATACGGCGATCACTGTTGGTAACTACTCATTCCGCAAGAGGATGTTTGTGTCAACTTATGATTTGAGTTTTTACTATAAAAATTTTAAAACCGCAAGACCAAAAAGGAACAAATCATAGATTTTAGAAAATGACTTAACATAATTGGCGGCATTGGCGATCGCACAGTCCTCAAAAAAATACCCACCCTGGATCGGGTAGGGCTATACTAAGTACACTTGCTAGGAAGATTGTTGTAAGAGCCACCTTGAGCGATCGGCGAATGCGGCCGAGTTATAACATAATCAAAATGTCCATTCGTGCTTTGGATCATTCAATGCGGCGCGAACAGATGCTAGATTCGCAAGCTCTTTGAATGGGCTTGCTTTAGCTATTTCTGTGATTGAATTTAAAGCAAGGGTTAGTTGCTCATTATTGCCAGATGCGATCGCGCTATCAACAACAGCAAACAAAGCGCGAAAGTTTTCTGCACGTTCATCAAACGAGCGATCAAGATATGCCATCAGCAACTCTCGCTGGACATTAATCTTAGTGATTATCTCTTTTTCCCAAACTTCGATTTCACGTCGTTTTGTCTGTTCTTGTTCTGCAATCTTTAGGTAATCGGTGTAAGCTGTAACCATTTGTTGGAGGCATTCAGCAGGATTTACCTTTTCGATTATTTTCTGTACTGACACTTTTAATTGCCTCCAAGAGTGCGGTACTTAGCTTGGATGGTCGCAGTAGCAGGATTCAACTGCCCTTCACTGTCCAAAATAGGAGTTTTCATTATTTCTGCAAGTGCCTTAATTAGAAGTCCTACCTCTTGAAACTTATTAACATCGCGGTTTTTATCAAAAGATGGAAAAGATTCAAGTTCATTGAGACTTTTAACAGCATAAGTATTTAAATTTTCTACCAAGCTGCTTAATTCAAGGATGCGTTTTCTAACCTGTTTCAAAAAATCTCTGGCGACTTCAAGTTTAGCGATTTCAGTGTTGGCTTTAGCTTCATATTCTCGTGCTTTTGTTAAAGCCTCTTCACCTTTACCAGCAAGCACAAATCCTCCAACAGCTAAAGCAGGCCCAACGGTAATGCCTCCTAGTACAAAAGTACCAACAAACATACCACCGCCACCCGCAGCTGCTGCACCACCACCAAGCCATGCTAAAGTAGCATTCCAAGCTGCTGCACCACTGAGCCCTGAAATAGCCGCTCCTGTACTTGCCACTCCCATAGACGTAGCAAGACCTGTTGCTGCCTGACCAGCAGCAGCTCCTGCTATCACTGCTTTAACACCTCCTTTAAAAAACTGTTCAGCTTCCATAGCGTCAGTTTTGTACTCCTGTATCTGCTGTACAGAGATTCCATCCAGTCCTTCTAAAAATTGCTTATCCTGAGATCCACGCTGGCCAATACGCTCAATGAATTTGACAAAACGCCCTACAGTATCAATTTTGACATTTATCTGAAGTTGACCATACTTTTCTGCCAACTTGTTGGTAGTTTCCCAGTCTGCTTTCAACTTACTGACAGCACACTCATGTCGTTCTTGAGCGCGCTTGCCAATCTCGTTTGCTTCATTCATGTTGCTAACACCTTCAGCACCTTTTATCGCTCCATAAGCAGCAGTGCCTAAAGCGATCGCACCAAGGATAATTGGAATTGGCATAATATACTCCTTGAAAAACGGTTATCTAAAGATTCTCCCAGCTACCGATGAGTAGCCTTATACATAGAGTTCCCTGATAAACAAATTAGTAACCATTTTTTAGTAGCAGGATTTTAAAACTTCTATAAAGGTATCTCAGGCAATTCCTAATGAGATGTACTGATATTTGCTATCAACTTGATACTAAAGGCATGAGAAGAAGGCCATGATTGCTCAAGCAATGATTCAACCTTAAACTCTGCGTTCCTCTGCGTTTCTAAACCCTACTTTTTACGCTAAGCTATACTACTCCAAATCGTTTTTATTCGTGAGTTAGCAGACAAAAAAGGGCAGGTATAAAACCCACCCCTTGAACGATCGCTAAAGATAAAAGTCATCAATCTTTTTACTTTTACCTTTTACTTTTACCTTGCTCCTTCACCAATTTCAGGCGCACTCAACGACACCGCAGGCATTTTTTGCTGTGCTAGTGTCGGCACTGCATCACGCAACCTTTCTGTTAGCTGTACAGTTGTCGCATCGTAAACTTGCGTCAAAACCTTGGGATACAAACCAATCCCAATCACCGGCACTAACAAACAAGCAATGATGAATATTTCGCGGGGTTCAGCATCAATGAGTTTTTGTTGAGAAACCAATTCTTTGTTTTCTTCACCGTAGAAAATTTCCCGCAGCATTGACAGCAGATAAATCGGAGTTAAGATCACACCAACTGCCATCAATACCACCACAATAATTTTGAAGGTGGAGCTATAGGCATCACTGGTGGCAAAGCCAATAAATACCATTAACTCTGCCACAAAACCACTCATCCCTGGTAACGCCAAAGACGCCAAGGAACAAGTTGTCCACATGGCGAAAATCTTACCCATTTTCTTGCCAACACCACTCATTTCATCCAGCATGAGGGTGTGCGTGCGGTCATAAGTTGCCCCTACTAGGAAGAACAAACTCGCCCCAATTAACCCGTGGGACACCATTTGCAGCATTGCCCCATTCAAGCCCAAATCGGTGAAGGAAGCAATACCAATGGTGACAAAGCCCATGTGGGAAATTGAAGAGTAGGCGATTTTTCGCTTCAGGTTGCGCTGGGCAAAGGATGTGAGGGCAGCGTAGATGATGTTAACTACCCCTAATATCACCAACACCGGCGCAAAGTAAGCATGGGCGTCGGGAAGCATCTGGGCATTCATGCGAATTAAGGCGTAACCGCCCATTTTCAAGAGAATACCAGCCAGCAACATATGCACGGGGGCTGTAGCTTCACCGTGGGCATCTGGTAGCCAGGTGTGGAGTGGGAAGATAGGCAATTTGACGGCGTAAGCGATGAGGAAAGCGCCGTAAAGCCACAGTTGTAGATTGAGGACATAGTTTTTGGCAGCGAGCGATCGCATGTCAAATGTAACCGTATCGCCATAAAATGCCATCGCCAAAGCAGCTACCAAAATAAACAGGGAACCGCCCGCAGTATACAAAATAAATTTAGTCGCTGCGTATTGCCGTTTTTTACCTCCCCAAATTGCTAGCAGCAGGTAAACCGGAATCAATTCCAGTTCCCACACCAGGAAAAACAACAGCATATCCTGGACAGCGAACACAGCTACTTGTCCGCCGTACATTGCCAGCATCAAAAAGTAAAATAGCCTTGGCTTCAGCGTTACAGGCCAAGCCGCTAAAATCGCCAGCGTGGTAATGAATCCAGTCAAAATAATTAGGGGCATGGACAAACCATCTGCCCCTACCGACCAATTCAAATCTAGCTGTGGAACCCAGGGATAACTCTCAAACAATTGCAAATTGGGATTGGAGAAATCATACCCAGCATAGAAAGCAGTAACAATCAATGCAAAATCTATCAACCCAACAATCAGGGCATACCAACGTACAGTTTTGCCGTCTTTATCCGGCAGGATGGGAATTAGCAGTGATGCTGCTATGGGTAACAGGATTATTGTTGTCAGCCACGGAAAATTAGCTGTATTCATTGAACTCGCTCTAAAGGTTCGGCTATCTGCTACTAGCTATTAACTAGCAGTTTTTTCGCGATCTAGTTGTTATTTGTTAGGTTGATTTAACAAAAATCAAAAAATATGAAGGCAGGTAAATCGCTTGCCCTGCCTTCATCTAAATAACACACACTTTTTGACGAATAACTCAGTCCTGAGATAGCAAAGTGATTACTCGCGTCTAATGAACAGACATAAAATGTTACGTCTGATTAGGTTACACCAAAGAAAATCACTAAGCCCAGTACAGCGGCAAACACAATCAAGGCGTAGAATTGAGCGCGACCGTTTTCCAGGTATTTCAAACCTTCGCCGCTAATCAGGGTAAAAAAGCCTGTGAGGTTAACAGCACCATCGACAACGCGGTAGTCAACTTCCATGACTTGTCTAGCTAAACGACGTGAGCCGAGGACAAACACTTGATAGTAAATGTCATCAAAGTACCACTTGTTAAGAGATAGCTCGTAAAGCGGTTTGATTTTGGCTGCGATCGCCACCGGATTGATCTTACCCCACAAATACATTAAGGAAGCCACGGTAATCCCAATCAAGGAAATTCCTACCGAACCACCTGCCATGATGTAAAACTCATGCAGATCAACTTCAGCAGCTTTTGCTACCACTTCTTCGAGGGTTTCGTTGGGAGAGTAGATAAACTCCTCAAAGTAGTTAGCAAAGGGAGTCCCCACCAAACCAATCAACATTGAAGGAATTGCCAACAGTGCCAAAGGCAGGGTCATTGTCCAGGGCGACTCGTGGGGATATTCACTGTGGCCGTGACCGTGGTCGTGGTCGTCGTGGTGATGTTCTGCGTGGGCTTCTAGTTCTCCCTTGGTCATCGCACCAGGCCCAAAAGCTGGAGTTCTTTCAAAACCCCCGACAATAGCCATCCCAATTGGAGACTTGAGTTTATCCCATAACTGCCTTTGATTGCCCCGGAATTTACCTTCAAAGGTGGTGAAATACATCCGGAACATGTAGAAGGCGGTAATCCCAGCTGTTAGCCAGCCAATACCCCACAGTAGTGGATTTGATGCAAAGGCGGCACTGAGAATTTCATCCTTTGACCAGAAACCAGCAAAGGGCGGGATACCAGCAATTGCCACACAACCGATGAAGAAGGTAATCGCCGTAATTGGCATAAACTTCCGCAGTCCGCCCATCAAGCGCATATCCTGCGCCAAGTCTGGGTCGTGACCGACGACTGCTTCCATGCCGTGAATCACCGAACCAGAACCCAAAAATAGCATCGCCTTAAAGTAGGCGTGGGTCATTAGGTGGAAAAGTCCTGCACTGTATGCGCCTACTCCCATCGCCATCACCATGTAACCGAGTTGGGAAACGGTGGAGTAAGCTAAACCCTTTTTGATGTCGTTTTGGGTAATGGCAATTGTTGCACCCAAAAAAGCTGTGAATGCCCCAGTGTAGGCAATTGTGTTCATTGCTGCTGGGACGTCTTCAAACACTGGGTACATCCGGGCAACCAGGAAAACACCTGCTGCTACCATCGTTGCCGCGTGGATTAAGGCAGAGATGGGCGTAGGGCCTTCCATCGCGTCTGGTAGCCAAACATGGAGGGGAAATTGGGCAGATTTAGCTACCGGGCCTAAGAAAACTAAAATCGCAAACAGGGCTGCCAGAATATTGCTGAGAGAACCTGTATGAACCAATTCGGAAAGGCGATCGCCCATCACCTGGAAATCAAAGCTTCCCGTTGCCCAAAAAAGTCCCAGAATGCCTAACAAAAGACCAAAGTCGCCAACGCGGTTGACCACAAACGCTTTTTGGGCTGCATCTGCTGCTGACTTGCGATCGTACCAGAAACCGACCAGCAAGTAGGAGCACATCCCTACCAGTTCCCAGAAGATATAAATCTGCACCAAGTTGGGGCTGACTACCAGACCTAGCATTGACGAGCCAAACAAGCTGAGATAGGCATAGAATCTGACATAGCCAGGGTCGTGTGCCATGTAGCCATCAGTGTAAACCATGACCAGGAAGGCTACCGTCGTTACAATCACCAGCATTAAGGCTGTCAAATGGTCAATAGTGTAGCCCATGCTCAGGTGAAAGGAGCCAGCTGCTGCCCATTCTAGGGTGCGAGTATAAGGGGCGTGTCCTTGCAGTTGGCTCCATAATATGGCAAACGACAGCCCCATCGCCGCTCCCATCAAGGAAATAATAAATGCGGCATTAAGCTGTCGTAGGCGGTTCGTCACCTGATTCATCGAGATTAATCCCAGCCCTACCAGCATTGCCCCCACAAGGGGTAATACCGGGATTAGCCAGGCATATTGATAGATTACTTCCATCACTGACGCCTACTTTTTTAGAATCTTGACTAACTTGTCGGATCTGTTAATAATTGTGACACACACCCTTTAGGATAAAATACCCCACCCGATACTGATTGGGTGGGGTAATTAAGCATGGTTTTAGATTTTGTCATTTGTCATTTGTCATTTGTCCTTTGTCATCTGTCATTTGTTGGTTGTTCATCACTAACCATTAACCACTAACTACTAACCAATGACCAATGACCAATGACCAATGACCAATGACTAATGACTAATGACTAATGACTATTATGCTGAGCGGCACTCCAAATCTACTGTTTTAGAGTTATTGTAGACATTGGGAGATTTGCCGTAGCTAAGTTTAATTTCTTCCAAAGCCTGTAACAAATCTTCGCGACTGCGAAATCCTTCTAGCCGCCGCCTAACAACACCATTTTCAATCAACAGCAAAGTTGGTAGTGACTTTAGTCGATATGTGTTAGACAATTTGAAATTGTCATCAGCATTTACATCCACTAATTTAATTTGTTCGCCACATTGAACTTTAAAATGCAATAGCAAAGGGTGTATGATGCGGCATAAACCACACCAAGGAGCTTCAAAATTTACTAAAACAGGAATTGGAGATTCTAAAACTTCTTGAGTAAATGTCCGCTCACTTACCGACAACACCATGATGCCTCTATAGTTATAAGGTTTTGATATCAAAATAGCTATCAGCAGGAAGGTAGGAAAAACCAGTAACTGCCGATAGATGCTTTCCAGGCATAACACAAGCTATGCAAAAGTTTCATCGTTGATTTGATTTTGGCGCTGACAAAAAAAGCCAACGCGGCTTTTACAGTGGCACTTTGGGGTTTTTAACTCCTATTTGCCGCTGCTGGAAAGGGAAATTGGATGTTCGGTGCCATTTACTCCCAAGGATGACAATTGACCAGCAACTACTAAGGTAAAATCTCAAATTGACTAAACCAAACCTCCACCGCTAACAGCTACTTCAATTCATCCTACATTGGTTTGGTAGTAGCAACCGATGAGCCGAAAAGGTCGTCTAGTTTTAGACGTACGCTGTTTCTAAATGGGGTTTTAGTCCAGATTACCATTGTACCCTACTAGTTGCCACCAACAATAGCGGATGAGACCACCACAGCAGCAGCACAAATACAGCCACCCCAATATAAGCAGGGCGAAGAAATTCGCGCCATTGGAGAGATTGCCGCCCATCAATAATTGCTGCAAAGGGAATAATACTCGTACGCTGCTTAACTGCTGCAAAGGCTTCGCCATAGCGCCAACCAAGACGGCGATCGCCATGCCAAACTCCAAACAAGTGGTGCAAAATCAATCCTAAAGAAGTGACAAGAGTAAATGTAGTACCCAGCCAGAGAGTGTGGGCAATACACCAAACGACCTGTCCGACCATTTGCGGATGACGGGTAATGCGAATAATTCCTGTTTCGTAGAGGTGGACTTGGGGCTTTTGAATGGCAGCAATTTCTAGTAGATTGAAAGTAGCAGGATACAAGAATAAAAAAGATATAGCCGACAGCACCCAAACAAAAGACTTTACCCAGGGTACACTTTGGGCTTGCCAAAGTTGTAAACCATCGTAGCGGTGGTTAAAAAAGTAAATAATCAATACTATAGCCAAAGGCAGGCTAACCAACGCAAAGATCGCACGATAAAGTCGTGGTCCAATATATTTTTCAGCCCAGGGTCGCAGCGCTGCTCCGCCGCTGTGAGCGATTGCAAAACCGAATTGTAGTCCCAACATTATAAAATGACTGGGGGTCAACCAAGGTGGCAGCATCATATACATAGGTGAAGTAATTTAAAGAAAGCTTAATTCAGTACAATCAATACCACAAAGTATTCAAAGGGGGACTTTAGTCAAGATGTTGTGTTACTGTCTTTTTCGGATAAAGCCTCCGAGTTTTAGATGCAATAAATTACGCATAGCCAGAACACTATGAATCGCTGGTTTATTGCCAATGCTGCTCCTTTCTTGTTTGTGGGTTGAGCCTTATGTCTGACCTTCCATTTACACTAGATCAGTTACGTATTCTCAAAGCGATCGCCGCAGAAGGGAGCTTCAAGCGTGCCGCTGATAGCCTCTACGTTTCCCAACCTGCCGTGAGCTTGCAAGTACAAAACCTAGAACGGCAATTAGATGTTCCCCTATTTGACCGTGGAGGACGTCGCGCCCAATTGACCGAAGCAGGACATTTACTGCTGAGCTATGGTGAAAAAATCCTCAGCTTGTGTCAGGAAACCTGCCGCGCCATTGAGGATCTACAAAATCTCCAAGGCGGTACGTTAATTGTCGGCGCTTCTCAAACTACCGGTACTTATCTTTTGCCCCGGATGATCGGGTTGTTCCGACAAAAATACCCAGATGTGGCGGTGCAATTGCACGTCCACTCTACCCGCCGTACCGCCTGGAGTGTCGTGAACGGGCAAGTGGATCTGGCTATCATCGGCGGTGAAATCCCTGCTGAGTTGGCAGAATCATTGGAAATTATTCCTTATTCAGATGATGAATTAGCACTGATTTTACCTGTACTCCATCCCTTTACCAAACTTGACACAATCCAAAAAGAAGACCTATATAAATTACAATTCATTGCCCTCGATTCCCAATCGACAATCCGCAAAGTTATTGACCAGGTATTAGCACGCCATGATATCGATACACGGCGTTTGAAAGTGGAAATGGAACTTAATTCTATAGAAGCTATTAAAAATGCTGTGCAATCCGGCTTGGGGGCGGCCTTTGTTTCCACGTCGGCGATCGCTAAAGAATTGCAAATGGGAGTACTGCACTGCACTCCCATTGAAGGTGTTATTGTCAAGCGGACGCTGTGGCTGATTTTTAATCCCAACCGTTATAGATCCAAGGCAGCCGAAGCTTTTAGCCGGGAAATTTTACCCCAATTTGCTGCCCCTGGATGGAATATGGATGTGTTAAAATCGTCACAATATCATAGGAGTTTGGCGATTAATACAACTGTGGAGACAGACGCATCCCACTCTGATGAAAGTTAAGATTTAGTCAAGAGTCAAAAGTCAAGAGTCAAGAGTCAAGAGTCAATTGTGAAGGGCTTTTGACTTTTGACATTGGACTAATGACTATTGACTAGTGACAAATCATGGAAATTTACTGCACTCGTCCTGGCTGTCCCCGCCCACTCAATCATTTTTCGGATTTAGACGACCATTCCACACTAAGAACAGTCCAGCAAAAATACTGCACTGCTTGTGGAATGCCGTTGATTTTGGTTGGGCGCTATTTGCCGATCAAGCTGCTGGGACAAGGTGGTTTTGGAGCAGCATTTTTAGCACGCGATCGCTATACTCCTGGAATGCGTCGGTGCGTGGTTAAACAATTCCAGCCTGCGGGCAATTTAACCACCACTCAACTGCAACTAGCACAAGATCTGTTTGAGAGAGAAGCTGTAGTTTTAGAAGAGATAGGTAGTCAACACGAGCAAATTCCCGATCTATTTGCTTTCTTCCCGGTGATAGTTCCTAGCTTCTTGCATCGGGGACAGCAAGACCAATTTTTTTATCTCGTCCAAGAATATATTGATGGACAAAACCTAGAAGAGGAATTAGACCAAAAAGGCAAATTCTCAGAACAAGAAGTATTAGAAGTTCTGCGAGCAATTCTTCCGGTATTGCAGTTTGTCCACAACAAAAACATTATTCACAGAGATATCAAACCCTCCAACATCATGCGCCATCGGAACGGCAAACTTTACTTGCTGGATTTTGGCGCAGTTAAGCAAGTTGCTAATGCACCCTCTGGGGTAGGTAGTTCTTCTACTGGCATTTATTCTTTGGGATTCGCACCACCTGAGCAAATGTCTGGGGGACGAGTATTTCCACCCACAGACTTATATGCTTTGGCTGTTACTGCTGTGATGTTATTAACGGGTGAAAAAGATGCCACTGAGCTATTTGATGCTTATAGTAACCAGTGGAAATGGCACGAGCGTGTTTCCATCAGTCCCAAGCTGGCTAATATTCTTGACAAGATGCTTCTACCTGCTGCAAATCAACGCTTTCAGTCAGCCCAAGAGGTTTTGGAAGCCCTCGATTCACCTCCACGGCCGATAACTCCTACACAAGTCCATCCCCACCAACCCAAGCAATTACCGCAACCACACGCCATACAAACTCAACCTCCACAGCAGCGGTCAGTGTCTCGAACTCCGCGTGTAGCACCATTGTCTACTTTTGAATTGTTAATAGGAGCTGGATTTAGTGGTTTTGAGGGTGGATTAATCGCGATCGCCCTGTTTAGTTTGCTTAATTCTTCAAGAATTACTTTCGCTGCTACTGCTGTGATTTTAGCAATATTGATTTTTGGTCAAAAGCAACGGTGGATTGAAAAAATAGAAATGCTGGTGATAGCAGTAGCTACCTTTGGGGCTATTTCGTATTTTCCCTTGTTGCGGGCAGGTCTGAGCATCGAGCAAGTGGCGATTATAACTGTTGGGGCTGGGTTAGTGGCGATCGCTGCGACAGCACTATTTCGTTTGATTTATAAATTATTATCTCTTCTTTTTTCACGATAACTGTAAAACCAAAGTGATGCAAATTTTATTTACATCAATTATTTAGGTAGCATTCCGATCGATATAATTTAATTTGATAATTTCTAAGATTTTTAATTTTCAATTTTTAAGTTTAATTTCTAAAAACTGTCTATGTCCCAAAAAAACGAAACAGCTGTTCTCGTCTTGGCTTTGTTAATTACTTTGGGATTAGTGGGCGGTGGAGCGTGGTTGTTAAAAGATAAGATATGGCCACAAAATTCTCAAGATGCTGGTAGTTTATTGCCATCCAGCAATCAACGGATTTCAGACCGCATCAGTTTTGGTGAAAAAATTTTAACTCCCGGCGAAGCTTCCCCAGCAAAAAAAGAAGGTGTAGCGGCGTTAGCATCCGGTAATTATGACAAAGCGGTTCCAAACTTGGAAGCAGCCCTAAAACTAAATAAAAACGATCCAGAGGCGCTGATATTTCTGAATAATGCCCGTATAGGCTCTGCCAAAAGCTATACAATTGTTGCTACTGTACCAATTGGCAGTGACCTAAATACCTCTTTGGAAATTCTACGCGGTGTTGCTCAAGCTCAAAACGAAATCAATTCCTCTAAAGTAATTAAAGGAATTCCTTTCAAGGTAGGTATAGCTAACGATGATGATAACCCAGAAATTGCTAAACAGATTGCTTCATCGTTAATCAAAAATCAACAAGTATTAGGTGTAATTGGCCCTGCTGCTAGCGATACTACCTTAGCCGCAGGCACTATCTATACTTCCGGACGACTTGTTGCTATTTCCCCTGTCAGCACTTCAGTCAAAATTTCTAACTTTAGCCGCTATATTTTTCGCACGGTTCCTAGTGATTTTATGGCGGCGAGGGCGCTAGCCAAGTACATGGTGGAAAATTTGCAGAAAACAAAGGCAGCGGTTTTTTTCAATTCTCAAAGTAGTTATAGTCAGTCTTTAAAATCTGAATTTGTCTCATCTGTCTCACTGGAAGGTGGACAGGTATTAAGCGAATTTGACTTATCCAAAACCAATTTTAATGCTGCTAAAAGTGTCGCACAAGCAATTAAGGAAGGTGCAGAAGTGTTGATGTTAGCAGCGACCACCGACACGTTAGATAAAGCGCTGCAAGTGGTGCTGGTGAACCAGAAACGGTTAAATCTGCTGGGGGGAGATGATGTTTATACGCCTAAAACTTTAGAAATTGGGCGAGAACAATCAGTGGGAATGATAGTAGCAGTTCCTTGGCATATTGATAGCAATCCCAATTCCGATTTTCCCCAAAAGTCGTGGCAATTGTGGGGTGGTTATGTGAATTGGCGAACAGCTTTAGCTTATGATGCTACACGCGCTTTAATAGCAGCCATAGAACGCAATCCCACACGCGTCGGCGTACAACAAGCCCTTTCTTCGCCCGACTTTTCTGCCACAGGTGCTTCCGGCACGATTCGGTTTTTAGCATCAGGTGATCGCAACGCCCCAGTTCAGTTAGTGGAAATTATCACTAGAATTCCCTCTCGTTCTGGTACTGGCTATGATTTTGTGCCAGTGATACCATCAGGCAATTAAAAATTAAACGAAATTTAAACAATTAACCAATCCTTAACCTGAATAGATTACAAGATGGGAAATTGCATTATTAACATGATGTGCGACTTTCTATTAATTCCTCCCTTTTTTTAGGAGGATAGAGGAAGTGAATACCCTTGAAAAGGGGCTAAAAATTTGCACAAGCGGTGTTAGTAGAAATAATTAAAAAACAGTTATGTCCCAAAAAAATGAAACTACGGTTTTGCTTCTAGCCTTGTTGTTAACGCTGGGACTAGTAGGGGGTGTATTTTTGTGGTTAGCTAATACTTCAGGGATCAGATTATTCAATGCGAGAAATAACTTATCCCAACCAATTAAACAAGCCTATTCAGAAAGTTTTGCCCAATTTCCTGAGGTTCCCTCTGGATTATTTAGCTATGGTGGTAGCACTACTTGGGCACCGATTCGTAAAGAAGTTGATACAGCAATTCAAACAGTCTTTCCCCGATTTCAACTCCGCTATACCGATCCAACCATAGGTGCACCTGGTTCTGGAAGTGGTATTAAGATGCTTTTAAATAACCAACTGGCTTTTTCTCAGTCTTCACGTTCGATTAAGGATGAGGAATATCAAAAAGCGCAACAGCGGGGCTTTACATTAAAAGAAATTCCTGTGGCAATTGATGGCATTGCGATCGCTGTTAATCCCAATCTCAACATCCCTGGTTTAACCGTTGCCCAACTACAAGATATCTATACGGGCAAGATTACCAACTGGCAACAGTTAAGCGGTCCAAATTTACCTATTACACCTTACTCTCGTCGTTTGGAAGAAGGAGGCACCGTAGAATTTTTTAATGAAAACGTCCTAGACGGAGAAAAGTTTGGTGTCAACGTTCAATTTATTCCCACAACGACAGAAGCTTTAAAAGAAGTGGCGAAAAATCCTGGGGGTCTTTACTACGCTTCTGCCCCAGAAGTAGTCGGACAATGTAGTGTAAAGCCTTTACCATTAGGGAGAACATCAGACAAACTGGTTCCTCCCCACAAAGAGCCATTTATTCTTCTTCAAGAGTGTCCGCAACGGCGTAACCAACTTAATGCCGCTGTCTTTCAGAACGGTGAATATCCCATCACCCGGCGATTATTTGTGATTGTCAAACAAAACGGTCAAAGCAGCGATCAGCAAGCAGGAGAAACCTATGCCAACTTGCTGCTTACAGAACAAGGTCAAGATTTAATCTCTAAAACTGGATTTGTCAGGATTCGATAATTAATTTTGGTTAGTGGATAGTGGTTAGTAGTTAGTGGTAATTGTTTACAACAAACTACTAACTACTGTACGGGCGAAGCATTTGTATAGGTATCTTTCCATGAAAACGAAATATATTCGTACAAATGCTTCGCTCCTACTAACTACCAACTACTAACTACTAACAATCGATAAATTACTATGTCACAAAAGAATGAAACACCAATTTTGATATTAACCGTATTAATAACTGCTGGGCTAATCGCTGGTGGCTTTTGGTGGTTTAACAACAAAATAAGCTTTAACTTCAATCAAGTCACCAAACCTCAACCCACAAATTCCAATCCTGATACCACCAAGCCAGAATCCAGTGGCAATACTTTTGCTTCCGTGCAAAATGTCCCCACGGGATTATTCAACTATGGAGGTAGCACTTCTTGGGCACCGCTTCGACTCACAGTCGATTCGGCAATTCAAGCAGCGCGACCAGAATTTCGGTTACGCTATGTAGAACCCAGTAGTGTTACTCCCGGTTCTGGTACAGGCATTCACGCGTTAATTGACGGTCAACTTGCATTTGCCCAATCATCCCGGCCAATCTTAGACGAGGAGTTAAATCGTGCCAAGCAGCGTGGGTTTACTTTGCAACAAATTCCTATAGCAATAGATGGTTTGGCGGTAGCAGTAAACCCCAATCTCAATATTTCAGGACTAACAGTAGATCAATTAAGGTCTATTTACACTGGCCAAATCAATAATTGGAGCGAACTGGGTGGGCCCAATATTCCAATTAAGACATACTCTCGCCGCATCAGTGATGGCGGCACTGTAGAACTATTTGTGCAAGACATCTTGGGTGGTCAAGCTTTTAGCTCAAATGTGGAGTTTGTTTCCACTACCACCCAAGCGCTACAAAAAGTGGCTGCTAGTCCTGGTGGCATATACTACGCTTCTGCCCCAGAAGTTGTTCCTCAATGTTCAATCAAGCCCTTGCCGTTGGGGCGAAGGCAAGGGCAATACATTCCTCCTTACCAAGAACCATTTGTCCTCCCTTCTGAATGTCCTGGTAAACGGAACAAGTTGAACATTGAAGCTTTCCAATCAGGAAAGTACCCGATTACCCGTAATCTGTTTGTGGTGGTCAAACAGAATAGTCAAACCGAGCAGCAAGCGGGTGTTGCTTATGCCAACTTACTGCTGACTGAACAGGGACAGGAATTGATTTCCCAAGCTGGGTTTGTCAAAATTCGCTGACTCCTATCACTAGCAAGCAAATAGACTGGCGATTGTCGCCACAGACACCCCTATAACCCTTTTGGGCGGCTTCTTTGCTTGGAGAGTAGCACCTCCCGTCAGGGTAGCGTGGTGGGCGCTATTCCTAGGGTAGGGCGACTTCTCGTTAGAGATTTGGCAACTGCGCTCTAGCTGGCTCTATTAATCGACTCTGCTGGTAAGCAAATCAAATTATCCCCTTGAGTGAGGATTAAACCACGTTGACGCAACTTGCCCATCAAGCGGGTGACTGTAACACGAGTCGAACCAATGGCACTGCCAATTTGGGCGTGAGTGAGAGGGAAGGGCAGACAATAACCGCGAATTACTTCTGGATCGGTTTCGCTCATTGCCGGCTCTCCATATTCCTCAATCAACAATGTCAGGAACCCTAAGAGTCGGTCAATTGTGCGTCGTTGTCCTAAAGCACTCAGCCACAGCAGTTTGCGCTGGTGCTGATATCTAAAGGCATCCATGACTTCCCGACGGAAATGAGGCCAGTTGTCTAAATCGTGCCAGTACATCCACAGCACCGCAGTTTGGTCAACGTGGGCGTAAGCTTGGAGCGTGAATGGTGACTGGGCAACAATTTCAAACGGCTGTCCTGCACCGACAAACCCTAAGAAAGCTTCTTCTGGGGTTCTGTTGATGCGTCGAGACGTTAACTGACTTGCTGTAGCACTCACTTGGGCAGTGCCTACCATTCGGATCGCACCCCTTTGCACCAAATACAGCAATCCAGGACGGGCTGGAATGCGCTCATCTTTGCTAAAGGTGCGGCAGCGGTAGTGTTCTTGAGCCCAATCAAGAATCCGTTGCCAAGTTAAAAAAGGCCGTGATGCTTCAGAAAAGGAGGATGGAGATTGCATAGGTAACTAAAGAGCGTTCGGCTGAAGACAAAGACGTCATAAAAAGGTGCAAGGAGTGTCTTCTTGTTGGCGAGTCAGGCTTATCACCCAACGGTGCCAGCCATGCAAAGAGTAGAAATTGAACTTCTACTCTTTTGTTATACTTCCTACTGTACAATGATGGTAGTAAAATTTACTCAGTTTCAAAAAAAATTTGCATAATTCTAATTTTTCTTTGCTTAGATTAAACTTCTACCTAAAGATAGATGACATAAAATCAATGCTTTTGAAAAAGAGACCTGTCAATAGTAAATTATGTGTATATAATGCTACTAGTTAGTAAATACACAGCAATTAAACAGTTATTATACGGTTATTTAATGGCTGTGTTGAGTATTTATACTTATAAAAATAAATCTATATGTATATTAGAAAAAAAAATTCCTCTCTCTAAAGGTAGAGATAAAAATAAGATTTTTTATATCACAGGTATAGCATTACAGCTATCGAAATATGAGAAACTTCCGGCGATGGAGGTGGCTGAGACCATAACTTCTCATTTTTCGGAAGAATCTGCTGACGTTTTTAGCGTCCAAATAGTTCCACCTGGTTGGATTTATTTAGAATTGACTCATCCTGTCTTAGCTGCCTGGTTGCAAAGCCTTGCTGCGGGAGGAGTAGGGAATTGGGCATGGGGCAAGGGGCAAGGGGCAAGGGACAAGGGACAAGGGAAAAATCAGTACTTCAATACCCAATGCCCAATGCCCAATACCCAATTCCCAATGCCCAATGCCCCATGCTCCCTGTCCCATTCCCTATTTACCGTTCAATACGCCCATGCACGCTGCTGTTCGCTATTACGAATGGCTGAGCGAGAAAGATTTATCATTTCTGCCAATGCCATACCTTGGCTTAACAATCAGCAAAAACTGCGCCTAAACCATCCTGTTGAGCTTTCTTTGGTTAGCGAATTGGTACAAGTAGTCGATGAAATAGGGTGTTCTGGTTCTGATGGTTCGGTGAAATGGGAAAAATTAGCGCTTTCTTTAAGTCAAGCTTTTGAAGAGTTTTGGCGCAGCTGCCGTATTTGGGGTGAGGTGAAAGCGATCTCACCAGAACTAGCACAAACCAGACTGGGATTGGTTATGGCTACTCAATCAGTTTTAAGATTTCTCCTAGAAGAAAAACTTGGTATTTTTGCTCCCTTGGAGTTGTGAGTCAATAAATAATGAATGTTGTTGGTTGTTTGTTAATCGTTGTTTGTTATTTGAAACAACCAACAACCAACAAACAACAAACTAAAATGAAAAAAGTCAAAACTTTTGTAACAAGTATTGACTGGTTAAATAGCTTGAGATATATTAGCTGGTGTGTGAGGAGCGAACCAGCAAGGGTACCGAGACGAAACACGGCCAGTCGTCGGTGCCCTTTCTGATTTTTTATAGATTGTTGGTCGATGATTGTTGGTTGTTGGTCGTTTCAAACAACAAACAACGATCAACAAATAACTATTATGACAGTAAGAATTTTTCAATTGCCACTGCCGCTCCATCTTGCTCGACACTAGGAGCTACCCACTGAGCGATCGCTTGCACTTTTGATGGTGCATTGCCCATAGCCACACCAATGCCAGCATACTCTAGCATTTCTACATCATTAAAATTATCGCCTATAGTCATAACGTTGCTAGATTGTAGTCCCAGCATTTCTTCTGCTATGTAACGTACCGCAGCACCTTTATTTACAAATGGGTTAGTCGCTTCAAAGAAGGTGGCAATAGATTTAGTCAGATACAACTCAGCAGGTGTGTATTGACTGCGCAAAGAACCTAGCAAATTGTCAATAATATTTGTGTCGTTGCACAAAGCCAAAACTTTTGTGGGTTCGTTAGTATTTAAAACTTGACGCAAGTCACCCACGGGAATGGGGTTGATGCCAGAACGTTGTGAATATATTTGAGTTTCTGTTGTGATTTCTCGGACGTAAAGTTGGTCATTGATATAAAAGTGGACAGATAAGAGCGATCGCAGTTCAGGTTGTTCAAAATAGTCCAAAAGCTTCTGGGCAATTTCCCGGGGAACAGGTAAATGTTGATGAATTTGTTGGGAGGTTGGGTCTTGAATCCAAGCTCCCTGATAGGCTATTAACGGCAGAGTAGAGCCAATATCTTGATGGAAACGTAAAGCTGAACGATACATCCGACCAGTGGCAATTGCTACCTTTATTGCTCGTGCTTGCGCCGCAGTAATTGCCTGCTTTACAGATTCGCTGATGTTGTTAGATTCTCCGGCAATGGTTCCATCTATATCTACAACCAGCAGCTTAATCTCTTTTGTAGCTATAGTCATTAGTCATTAGTCATTAGTCCTTTGTCATTAGCTTAAAACAAATGACAAAGAACTAATAACGACCTTCACAAGTTAAATTTATTTGTACCGACCTAATTTATTACCCAACTAGGTGATTCAGTTGCTGAGGCGATCGCAACTCAAGCACCAGCACTAAACTAAAGGCTGTGGCTCCCATAAGTCAATAAGTCAATCAAATTAAAAAAATTAGCTGAAATTCCCATGCTGGTCAGATTAGACGATGGAAACTGCTGGCTACAATAGGTCTATGTCCCAAACAACACCTTCTAACCAGTTGACTTCCGATTCTCCCACCACAACACGTCCCACGTTCATCTTAGTAGATGGGCACTCGCTGGCATTTCGTTCCTACTTCGCCTTCGCCAGAGGAAGAGACGGCGGATTGCGAACCAAGACAGGAATTCCGACTAGTGTATGTTTTGGCTTTTTAAAGTCTCTGCTGGAAGTAATGACAACTGAACAGCCACAAGCAATAGCGGTGGCGTTTGATTTAGGCTTGCCAACCTTCCGCCACGAAGCAGATGATACCTACAAAGCCGATCGCCCAGGTACGCCAGAAGATTTTATTCCCGACTTGAAAAATCTGCACGAGTTGCTGGATGGATTCAATTTGAAGATTTTAACAGCTCCTGGTTACGAGGCTGATGATGTTTTGGGAACCTTAGCACAAAGGGCTGCTGCGGCTGGATATAAAGTGAAAATTCTCACGGGCGATCGCGATTTATTTCAACTCATCGACACTGAAAAAGAAATTAGTGTTTTGTATTTTAGTCCAGATGCGCTGAAGCGTTCCACAAATGGACTCACCGAATTTGGGCCAGAACAAGTAAAAGAAAAACTTGGCGTTTTGCCAACACAAGTTGTTGATTTTAAAGCGCTTTGTGGTGATAAATCAGATAATATTCCTGGAGTGAAGGGAATCGGTGAAAAGACAGCCGTGCAGTTGCTAAATACCTATGGTTCCCTTGACCACATTTATGCAGCGTTAGGTGAAATCAAGGGCGCAACTCAGAAAAAACTTGAAGCTGGCAAAGAAGATGCTGAAAAATCCCGTTATTTAGCAGCTATTGTTCTGGATGTTCCCTTGGAAGTTGATTTAGAAGAGTGTAAATTAAGAGGCTTTGATACCAATATTATTACACCTATTTTAGAACACTTAGAATTCAAAACTTTTTTAGGCAGAATTAACCAACTCCAGCAAAAATTTGGTGGTAAAGTTGCGGAAAAATCAGCTATAGAAACAGAGGAAGCAAGTGCCCAAAATCTTACGCTTCTACCCCGTGCAGAGGATGATGATTTGTGGTTCTTCAGTGCAGATGATACAGCCGCAGTTCAACAAAAACCACAATCTGAGTCTGCGATCAAACCACACATTGTTAACACAGAAGCCAAACTAACTAAGTTGGTTAACCAGTTACAAAAATTCACTAATCCGGATGTACCCGTGGCTTGGGACACTGAGACAAACGACTTAGAACCACGGGATGCTGAGTTAGTAGGAATTGGCTGTTGTTGGGGAACAAATCCAGATGAAGTAGCTTATATTCCCTTGGGTCATAAAACAGGGGAAAATTTGAATAAAGAAATTGCCCTACAAGCACTACGCCCAATTTTAGAAAGTGCAGATTATCCCAAAACGTTCCAAAACGCCAAATTTGATCGCTTAGTTTTCAAGTGTCAAGGAATTAACTTAGCAGGGGTGGTTTTTGACCCTATGCTAGCAAGTTATGTGCTTAATCCAGATAGCAGTCATAATTTGAGTGACTTGGCTCAAAAATTCTTAGGATTGACAATTCAAAATTATTTAGATTTAGTTCCTAAAGGCAAAACTATTGCTGATATAGATATTCCCTCCGTTGCAGATTACTGCGGCTTACAAGTTTTTGCCACATTCCAACTAGTATCAAAATTGCGGGCGGAACTGGAGAAAGTACCAGCTTTATATCAGCTATTAGTGGAAGTGGAACAGCCGCTAGAAGCTGTTTTGGCGGATATGGAATACCAAGGAATTCGCATCGATACAGCTTATTTAAAAGAACTTTCACAGCAGTTAGAAACAGATTTAGCTAAGTTAGAACAGCAAGCTTATGATATAGCTGGAGAAAAATTCAACTTGGGTTCGCCCAAACAATTGAGTCAGATATTATTTGAAAAATTAGGATTAAGCACTAAACATTCCCGAAAAATCCAAACGGGATATTCTACAGACGCAGCGACTCTGGAAAAATTACGAGAAGTAGATACAACAGGTATAATAGATGCCATTATCGAGTATCGTACTCTTGCAAAATTAAAGTCTACATATGTGGATGCACTGCCAGCATTAGTGCGTCCAGATACTAAGCGAGTGCATACTGATTTTAACCAAACGGCGACCTCAACTGGTCGGTTGTCTTCTTCTAATCCAAATTTACAAAATATTCCCATTCGTACTGCTTTTAGTCGTCAAATTCGGAAGGCATTCTTACCAGAACCAGGTTGGTTAATGGTCGCTGCTGATTACTCACAAATTGAGTTAAGAATTTTGGCTCATTTGAGTCAAGAACCAGTGTTAGTCGAGGCTTATCAAAACAACGAAGATATTCACACTGTTACAGCGCGGCTGATGTTTGAAAAACAAAACATAACATCAGATGAAAGACGAGTAGCTAAAACAATTAACTTTGGCGTCATTTATGGTATGGGTTCGCTAAAGTTTTCACGTTCAACAGGTGTGGATAAAACACTTGCTAACGAATTTATCAAGCGATTTAGCAAACGCTATTCCAAAGTGTTTGAATATTTAGAAGGATTGAAAAAAAATGCGATCGCTCAAGGTTATGTAGAAACAATTCTTGGTCGGCGTCGTTATTTTGATTTTACCAGCAATAGCTTACGTCAGCTAAAAGGCAGCAATCCAGAAGATATAGATTTGAGTAAATTTAAAAATTTGGGCGCTTACGATGCAGGCTTATTGCGTTCTGCTGCCAACGCCCCAATTCAAGGCTCTAGCGCTGATATTATCAAAATTGCGATGGTAAAACTGCATGAGATTTTGCATAATTATCAGGCGCGGTTATTATTACAAGTTCACGATGAATTAGTGTTTGAAGTTCCCCCAGAGGAATGGGAAGAATTGCAAATACAAATAAAATCGGTGATGGAAAATGCAGTGCAGTTGCGCGTACCGTTAGTGGTGGATGTACGTGCGGGTGAAAATTGGATGGAAACGAAGTAAATTGAACTGCACTATCAAATGATCGACCATGACCGCTTGTTTAAGGAACTCCTCACAACATTTTTTGTAGAGTTTTTAGAGTTATTTTTGCCAGAGGTAGCGGCTTATATAGAACGCGAATCTCTGGAGTTCTTAGATAAGGAACTTTTTACAGATGTCACCGCTGGGGAACGTTACGAAACTGATTTAATAGTCAAAGCCAAGTTTCGCGAACAAGAATCTTTTTTTCTGATTCATGTAGAAAACCAATCTTACAATCAACCTGATTTTAGTAAGCGGATGTTCCGTTACTTTTCTCGTCTATATGAGAAATTTGACTTACCTGTGTATCCAGTGGTGGTATTTTCTTTTGATAATCCCAAAACACCACAACCAAATTTACATAAGGTAGCATTTCCAAACAAACTTGTTTTGAGTTTTAGCTACGATGTTATCCAGCTAAATCAACTGAATTGGAGAGATTTTCTGCGTCAACAAAACCCGGTAGCTACTGCATTGATGGCGAAAATGAATATTGCATCTACAGAACGCCGCCAGGTGAAGTTTGAATGTTTGCGACTTCTAGCAACATTGCGATTAGATCCAGCACGAATGCGGATAATTTCCGGATTTGTAGATACCTATCTGCGCTTGAGTGCTGAAGAGGAAAGGCTTTTACGCGCCGACATTGCTAGGATAGAGCCAAGGGAACAGGAGGTAGTTATGCAAATTGTAACTAGCTGGATGGAAGAAGGGATTGAACAGGGAAAGCAGCAAGCAACATTATCACTGATTATGCGCCTACTTCCTCGGCGAGTTGGTGCGCTTACCCCTGAGTTGCAAGAACGCGTTCAACAGTTATCGCTAACTCAGTTAGAAGATTTGGCAGTGGCGTTGCTTGATTTTTCTTCCGTGGCGGATTTGGAGGCTTGGTTACAACAGGTTTCAGGAGAAACGTCGAATCAGGGGGAATGAGCGCGTAAAAGCGTGTAGTTATTCATCTCAAGTACCGCTTGCTAGACAATAGCAGGTAAACAAGAGTAAGACATTACAAAGACGGTAAGTGTTATGTAGCCACGCATTCCGTTGATGGTGGGTACGCGTGTGGATAGAATTGGATATACAAAGTATAATTATATACAAAATATATAATTTAAGAGGTGTTTATCAATGGGGCTGCAAGAAGAAATTGATCAAAAGATTACTGAAATAAAATCTGATAGTTATTCTATGTCTATTGGAGAATTAGTTAATTTATATAAAGATAAAGAAATAGAGATACACCCAGAATTTCAACGTTTTTTTAGGTGGACAAATTTACAAAAAACAAAATTAATTGAATCTATCTTGTTAGGAATTCCTATTCCGCCAATTTTTGTTGCACAAAGGACAGATGGTATATGGGATGTAGTAGACGGAGTACAACGTTTATCTACTATTTTTCAATTTATAGGAATTCTTATTGACGAAGATGGCAAGTTATTAGAACCATTGGTTCTGGAAAAAACTAAATATCTTCCCTCTTTACAAGGTAAAAAGTGGGATGATTCTGAAAGCTATCAAAACTCACTCACTTCTGCTCAGAGACTTTTTATAAAACGTGCTAAACTCGATATTAAAATACTTTTTAAAGAAAGTGATGAAAAAACTAAATATGAATTATTTCAGCGTTTGAATACAGGTGGTTCTACTCTTTCTGACCAAGAAATTAGAAATTGTATCTTGGTAATGGAAAATAGAAATGTTTATCGTTGGCTGAGAGAACTAGCAAAAAATGAAGATTTTAAAGAATGTGTCTCTCTTACTGACCGTTCTCTTGAAGAACAATATGATATGGAACTTGTCTTCAGATTTATTGTCTTACGGAAAATAGATGAAGAAGAACTTAAAAAGTTTGAAGACCTTAGTGAATTTTTAAATGATAAAGCAATAGAAATATGTCGTTCATCTGACTTTGACTTTGAGGAAGCATCTCAAGCATTTAAATATACATTTCAAATTCTAAATCGAGAAGTGAAAGCCAATAGCTTCCGTAAGTATGATATTTACAAAGGGAAATTTACAGGAGGTTTTCTTATACCTGCGTTTGAAGTAATTGCTCTAGGTATTGGATATCATCATGAAAAACTACATAGTATGGAAGATTTAGATATTAGTTCAAAAATTCAAGAGTTATGGAAAAACGAGACTCTTATCAAGGGATTTGCTGGTTTTAATGCTTCATATAGAATGAGAAGGACAGTGGTATTAGGGAGACAGTTTTTTCAGGAATGACAACTAAAATTCGCACACAAACTCAGCTTTATGACCGACTTAGTGAAGAAATTGCATGGCGAAGGAAAGAACTTATATATATTAAGTCCGTGATTGAAAAGAACCGTTATACAGCAATAATTAATACTTTAATCCGTAGTGGAATCCCAATTCTATATGCTCACTGGGAAGGATTTGTAAAAAATGCTGCTACTTCTTATATAGAATTTGTTGCTAGACAAAATTTAAAATATGAAGAATTAGCCTGTAATTTTATAGCATTAGCTATGAAAACTAAACTTAAAAATGCACAAGAATCAAATAAATCAACAATATTTGTTGAAGTAGCAAACTTTTTCAGAACAGGTCTTTCTGAAAAATGTTATATGCAATGGGAGAACGCAGTTAACACACAATCAAATTTAAGCTCGGTAATTTTTAAAGATATAATTTGTTGTCTCGGTTTAGATTATTCTATATATGAAACAAAAGAAAAACTAATTGACGAAAAACTATTACGCTCTAGAAATGAAATTGCACATGGTAAAGAATTGCTAATTGATTATGAACAATATATTGAATTACATGATGAAGTGATTAACTTGATAAATTTATTTTTCAATCAAATAGACAACGCAGCTAGTACAAAATCATATCTTCATAAAAATTATGCTTCTGTTCATTTGACTTCTACGCCTTAAGCTTCTCCCGTATTTAGGTTCAAGTAGGTAGCAAGACTAAATAAAACTAAAGTTCGTAGTAAGGGCTTTAGCCCTTAAAATATCCCTCAAAGAGCGATAAATCGCTCACTACGAACAAAAACTCTATCTTACATTTAATTATGTCTACCTACTTATTACCTGGATACAGGAAAATGTAAAATAATTTTACGATAACTATCCCGACCTTAAAAATCTTCATCATCGACAAAAAACTCAGCGTCGTCTTCTCTTGTCGAACCACTTTGCTGAGAACCAGCCAAACCCCATAGGGGTTGTAATAGTGCCATGGCAATCATACCCACACCAGCAAAGAAAGCCAGGACTAAACCCACTGGGATTTGAATTGATTGGAAGGCAAGAAATTTTAAAGATACTGGAGTGGCATTTTGGACTGAGAGAAGGGCAACAGCCATCACCCAAAAAGCCAGAACTACCGTTGTCAGGAGAATAGCAAAAGTTTTCATAGTATTTTCAACTTAACACAAGGCAGGCAAAGCATTGATTTGCAGCCCTCGGAACTGCCATTTAGTTACGTCGGCATAAATAAAAAAACAACTCTGTTGCAAAACTTCATGCAGGCAACCGCAAGCAGTAGACGAGAAGTAGAATAGGGTACATCATATCTTTACCTGCAACTGGGCACTCCAAATATTCTCTACATCTGGCAGGATGTAGAAAAATTGCTATTTAGTCTAGTTTGGGGGCAAAGGTGGAAATTGAGCTAATAGGACTGTTGGAGAACATTTGCCAAAATAGTATTCAGTAATTTCTGGAGTGGCAAGCCCAGCATACTCAGGGATATATTTTTAATCCCACAGTTAGGCTGTTTTGAGGTAGGAGCGATCGCCAGTATAACTTTACCCTAATCTAGGAAAAGTAAAGTCACCAGCAATAATCTCTCGCATCCGTCAGTATCAAATTCTATCTTGTTACAAAGCTTATGTAGCTAATATTACTCTCATCGTATTTTCTCTCACCCTTGTTGAGCAATGTCAACCCCTCTTGGACTTTTCGCCAGTTATCATCTTTGGTCTTTAGTTGCCCCAGCTACAGGGCAACAACGCTGGCATTGTCAAATGAGACGTGGGTATATTAAGGCACGCCAACACGAACCACAAGTCAAAGCACTGTTAACAAAAGTTACAGCTTCTCAGCGCATTGGCTTACTGGCGCAAAAAGGTATTTATGAGTTTCATCACAACAGACATCTGTTAAATCAATTAGATGGCGCGGAAAAAGTAGCAGAACTACTGAAATTAAGCAATTCATCTAATGAAGTTCAACAGCGCGTACTGTTAATTTTGAAAAAATATCACAACGATCCATTACTTTCAGGTAAGCGCATTATCTTATTAACTCGTGGTGATGAAGGCTTTCCCAAACCAATTTTAATTGAACACAAACATTATTGCTTCCGCTTATATGCGGCTATGGACTGTATTTTCATAGAATCTTCAGGCAATTTACATATTGTAGATTTCAAAACAGGTAAATCTGCTTTTGACCGTCGCCAGGCTTTAGTATATTTGCTGGCTGCTCGTTATCTTTACCCTAGATATAAAGCTGTAGCTTCCTTTTATAATTTGGAATTTGGTAAAAAATCTGATTTAATTAGTGTTACTAAAGGTGAATTGAATTTTATTGAATTTGAGTTGGCTAGTATTGCTCAAAAACACCAACAAGATTTGCAAAAATATCATCAGCAAAGTAGTGATTTTAGCAAAATTTTTCCACCGAATCCGGGTTATCACTGCCGCTTTTGTCCATTTAATTCTATCTGCGAATTTTCTGCTTTTAAAACTGCACAAGAAGGGGTTAGGGAATAAAAATTATGAATTATGAATTATGAATTATGAAATTTGCAGCATTCATATTCATAAATTTCCCTTATTCCCTATTCCCTAAAACGGTGGTAATTCTCCCAGAATCGTAAACCGAATATGATTAATCGCTAATTCACCTATTGAAATATCTTCTTTTGTGAGTCTTACGCCTTTACTTGTTAAGGTTTCAAAGGGAATTCCCTTACCAATTTCAATGTGATACCAGCACAAACCCATGAAAAACCGCGTGGGATAAGGCCCGTAATTGCCAATATCATCAGGGTTAGATTCCATTGGCAACCAGCCAAAACCTGGTATGTAAAATTCTAGCCAAACATGATTGTAGTCTGGTTGGAGGGGGACATTTTGGTGTTCTGCATAGGGGGGACATTTGTAGCGTCCGACGGTGCGACAAGCTATACCATTTAAACGGCATAAGGCCAACAAGACACCCACATACTCCCCACAAGAACCAACACCCCGTTCTAAAACTCGATCTGGAGTATCTATATGGGGTTTGATGCCATAGGATAATTGATCGTAGACGTAGTTACGAATACTGTACATTTTCCGCAGCAAATTGGTTTCCGTACCAATTGCTTCTTCGGCAGCACGGCGGACAATGCTAGTATCCATTGCCAACTCGTCGTCATCAATGAGGTAGCGACTTTCAAATTCTGGTGGTAGTTCGGGAATGTCTTCCACATCTGGTGGGGTGAGACGATATTTAATACCTCGGACTTCTAACACGGCTTTCCAGCCAAACATGTGCCGTTCGCCGGGGGTAAGGATGTCAAATTTAAATACTGCTACTCGTTGCCCGTCGATTAGTTCTTCCGTAAAAGGCAGTCCAATAGATTCGACGTGTTTTACCTTTTGGCGATCAGTATCACTCGGCAGGGCAATACGCCATTCTAGATCTTGTAGGTAAACTTCTTCAAGGGGTGAAATTTCCTCTACATAAGACATTTCAATCAGATAGCCATTTGAGAGGGCGTAGTGTTTATCTGGGTAGTAATGATAGTGGAGTGGGTGAATAAAAGTGCGATCGCGGTACGTTAATTCGTGATTTGGGTCAGCATTCGGGTTATCACGAATATAAGGTTCTTCAGAAGCATAGGCGACGTAAAGGGTTTGTTGGCCTGTTTGCCCATCTCTATGCACTGCTATGCCTGTGGGAGATTCAAACGGCGTCAGTACGCTAAATTGAACTTCCCCTGTGGCCCTGTCCATACAGTAAACGGTTTGTTCTGTGCTGTCGCAAGCCCAAAGGATTTCTTCGGTTACGGCTAGATTTTCCACCCCTACCCCAGGGGCATAAAACCTAGTAATTTCTTTGCGCGTATAGCGATCAAAAATCAGAATATCTCCCAATTTTTGGCAACTGACATAGATGGCTGATTCCCAAACAGCAATTCCATTAGCAGGGTAAGGTAAGGTAACAAAATGTTCCAAACCCAAAGAAGATAATTTACACAAATAAACATTGTTACCCCTTGTTACCCAAAGGGTATCTTCCCAAATTGCCAGACCCGTGACTTCTGCAAATTCTCTGCTTTGGTGAGGATTAATAATTTTGGTATTGTCATTAGAAGGATCTATTTGCAGCAGATACCCTTTGGGAGAGTCAATAGCAATCAGGGTATCCTGGAAGAAAGCGATGCCACCTAAAATGGCAGCGCCAATTGGTCGAATCGTCTTTTGCCCAAACATCTGGCTAGCTAGAAAACTGGGAAGAGCAAAACTCATATTAAACTAATGTATCCAAAGATTTAGCACGCCTGGAATCTATTTTGGTATGTTGGGTGCGATTTCACTCCCTACTTTTATTACTCACAACTATCAAAGTTATGTGCTATAAATTGCTTTTCTTTAAGCAATAACACATAGATAGCGTCGTAGAAAAAATGGGGACATGTCAGGAATCACACTTAAATTTATACCGTTTGATAATATCCCTAATGTAACTTTAGTTGATGGTTTTTCCAGCTATCACTAAATTATGATCGAATTTTGTAACCATTTCCTGTGACCTACACGATGTCTGCTCATTCTCTGCCTGATTCAACTACCGTTTGGCATAGTTTAGAAGTTGATAAAGCAATAGAACTGCTCTCTGCAAATGCGGACACTGGCTTATCATCTGAAGAAGTACAACAGCGGTTGCAAAAATACGGCCCCAACGAACTAGAAGAAACTGGTGGTCGCAGTGCCTGGGAAATTTTGGTGGATCAGTTCAAGAACATCATGTTGTTGATGCTGATCGCTGTGGCTATAATTTCCGGGGTTTTAGACCTACTAGCTTGGCAAGGGGGCCAACTGAAACCGGGTGAGGTACCATTCAAAGATACGATCGCCATTTTAGCGATTGTCGTTCTCAATGGTATCCTTGGCTATGTTCAAGAAAGCCGTGCCGAAAAAGCCCTGGCAGCACTGAAAAAACTCGCCTCTCCCAATGTCCGGGTGATTCGTGGCGGCAAACCAATGGAGGTAGCAGCCAAGGATATTGTCCCGGGAGATGTGATGCTGTTGGAAGCAGGGGTGCAAGTGTCAGCAGACGGGCGTTTGCTGGAAGCATCCAACTTGCAAGTGCGGGAGTCAGCACTCACAGGTGAAGCCGAAGCGGTTAGCAAACAGGCAGAAACTACATTGCCTGAAGAGACAAGTTTAGGCGATCGCGTCAATTTAGTATTCCAAGGTACAGAAGTTGTCCAAGGACGAGGCAAAGTTCTGGTAACAAACACCGGCATGCAAACAGAACTAGGCAAAATTGCTGCCTTGTTACAGGGTGTGGAAAGTGAACCCACCCCTTTGCAGCAGCGGATGACGCAGCTTGGCAACGTTTTGGTGACGGGTTCTTTAGTTTTGGTAGTCATCGTTGTTGTTGTTGGTCTACTGCGTGGCGGAAACTTACAAGAACTGTTGGAAGTGTCGCTGAGTATGGCGGTGGCTGTAGTGCCAGAAGGTTTACCTGCTGTGATTACCGTTACCTTGGCATTGGGAACCCAAAGGATGGTACGCCGCCATGCCTTGATTCGCAAACTGCCAGCAGTGGAAACTTTGGGGTCTGTCACCACTATCTGTTCCGATAAAACCGGTACTCTGACTCAAAACAAGATGGTGGTGCAATCTGTGTATACGAATGGTTTCATCCCCAATGGGAATTTAGACCCCCAGGATGGCAACACCGTAAACCAATCTCCAAACACTGCTAATAGAGAATTCCGCGTTACAGGAGAAGGTTACGCCCCCACAGGCGATTTTCAACTGCAAGAAAATAAAGTTGAAGTACAAGATTATCCAGAACTCCAAGCCTTGTTAGTCGCCTGTGCGGTTTGCAATGATTCGGTTTTGCAACAGCAACAAGGACAATGGACGATTTTAGGAGATCCGACAGAGGGGGCATTGGTTACGCTGGCAGCAAAAGGAGGTATTGAAAAAGACCAGTGGGACAGTAAATTACCCCGGGTAGGAGAATTCCCGTTTTCCTCGGAACGTAAGCGGATGAGTGTGATTTGCAAGGTTGAGCAAGTAGAAACAGGTGTCTCGCCTTTAACAGATGTCGATCCCACGATCACTCATCTTGTGAACTCTGAAGGTTACTTGATGTTCACCAAAGGCTCACCAGAATTAATTTTGGCCCGTTGCACTCAAATATATGTAGGTAACGCTGCGGCTCCCTTGACCCAAGAACAACGGGATGACATCCTGGCAGAAAATGACCGCATGGCTTCTAATGGTTTGCGGGTACTGGGTTTTGCCTATAAACCTCTCCGAGAAGTCCCACCAGAAGGCTCAGATGAGACATACGAGCAAGAATTAGTCTGGCTAGGCTTAGTAGGAATGCTGGATGCCCCACGCCCAGAAGTCAGGGCGGCGGTGCAAGAGTGCCGAGAAGCAGGCATTCGACCAATTATGATTACTGGCGACCACCAGTTAACAGCACGAGCGATCGCCACCGATTTGGGTATTGCCCAACCAGGCGATCGCGTTCTCACTGGTCAAGAATTGCAGCGGATGAGTGACCAAGACCTAGAGCAAAACGTTGACTTGGTAAGCATTTATGCTCGGGTTGCTCCAGAACACAAATTGCGAATCGTGCAAGCTTTGCAACGCCGGGGCAGATTTGTGGCAATGACGGGTGATGGTGTTAACGATGCCCCTGCCCTCAAACAAGCTGATATCGGTATTGCGATGGGCATCACTGGCACTGACGTGAGCAAAGAAGCCAGCGACATGGTGCTGTTGGATGACAACTTCGCGACTATTGTCGCCGCGACCGAAGAAGGTAGGGTTGTATATACCAACATCCGCCGCTTTATCAAATACATTCTTGGTAGTAATATTGGCGAAGTACTCACTTTGGCCGCCGCACCAATCTTGCTACCTACAGGAGGAGGCGTTCCTCTCACACCTCTGCAAATTCTCTGGATGAACCTCGTTACAGACGGTTTACCAGCCTTGGCATTAGCCGTGGAACCCCCCGAACCGGACGTGATGAAACGTCCGCCCTTTAGTCCCCGTGAAAGTATTTTTGCTAGGGGTCTGGGAGCTTACATGATTCGGATCGGGATTATTTTCGCTATCATTACCATTATTCTCATGGAGTGGGCGTACTATCACGCCACTACAGTTAACAATGGGCTAAGTCCAGAGCGATGGAAGACAATGGTATTTACTTCCCTGTGTCTTGCCCAAATGGGTCATGCCATAGCAATTCGCTCTAACAATAGGCTGACGATAGAGATGAATCCTTTTTCCAATCCCTACGTACTGGGGGCTGTAATTGTAACCACGATTTTGCAGCTGATGTTGGTTTACGTTCCTCCTCTGCGAGCTTTCTTTGGCACTCATTTGATTAGCTTGCAGGAATTAGGAATTTGCCTTGGCTTTAGTGCCTTAATGTTTGTGTGGATTGAAATGGAGAAGATTTTCTTCCGCTTGAAGGGCAAAAAGACCGTGTGATGGGCATGGGGCAATGGGCATGGGGTATCGGAAAAACAAGAGGGGGAAGGGGAAAAGGGGAGCCAGCGCGTTGCGGAGGTTCCACGCCACGTGCTTTATGCCGGGAAACCCGTCCACCACAGTGGCTCCTCCGTTGTAGCGACTGGCGTAAAAGGTGAAAGGTTAATAAATTCCTTTACCCTTTACCCTTTAACCTTTACCCAATACCCAATTCCCGATGCCCAATACCCAATTCCCAATCTCCCCACCTCCTCATTCTCCCTTCCCCTTTCCCCTATGTATTTAAAGACCCTCCAGCTAAGGCATTTTCGCAATTATAAAGAACAGCAGGTTGAGTTTACTGCTCCAAAAACAATTTTGGTAGGCAATAATGCTCAGGGAAAATCGAATTTGCTGGAGGCGGTGGAGTTACTAGCAACATTGCGATCGCACCGGACTTTTCGCGATCGCGATTTAATTCAAGAAGGAGAAGAATTCGCTCAAATTCGTGCCTCCCTCAAGCGAGAGATTGGTATTAGTACCCTCAACTTAATTCTGCGCCGCAATGGTCGCCGCACCGCTAACCTCAATGGCGAAAATCTCCGGCGTCAGATGGACTTTCTCGGCATTCTCAATGCTGTGCAATTTTCCAGCTTGGACTTGGAACTGGTGCGTGGCGGCCCAGAAGGCCGTCGTCATTGGTTAGATACTCTGTTAATTCAACTGGAACCAATTTATGCTCACATTTTGCAGCAATACAATCAAGTATTGCGGCAGCGCAATGCCTTTTTGAAACGCCATGTAGAGGCGTTACATGCAACGTCTCTACAATCTGAACTAGCTGTATGGGATGCCCAGTTAGCGATCGCTGGTACGCGCGTCATTAGACGAAGAGAAAGAGCAATAAAGCGTCTCGCTCCCATAGCTAAAATGTGGCACGCTAATATCAGTGGCAGTACAGAAATTCTCCAAGTTAAATACGCGCCCAATGTCGCTTTAGAGCAAAATCAACCAGAAAAAGTGCAACAAGCTTTTTTAGAAAAACTTCAGCAACGAGCCATTGCTGAGTTGCACCAAGGCACTACCCTGGTTGGCCCGCACCGCGATGAAGTAGAGTTGACGATTAACAATACACCAGCCCGTCAATACGGTTCTCAAGGTCAGCAAAGAACGCTAGTACTAGCTTTAAAACTCGCAGAATTGCAATTAATTGAAGAAGTCGTTGGAGAACCACCACTGCTACTTCTTGATGATGTTTTGGCTGAGTTAGATCCTTCTCGTCAAAACCAATTGCTTGATACAATTCAAGATCGCTTTCAGACGCTAATTACTACTACTCACTTGGGTTCTTTTGATTCTCAATGGCTGAATTCCTCCCAAATTATTTACGTTCAAACTGGAGAAATATCATTAGAAAATACAGTTATGCAGAGGCAGGAAGAAGATAAAAGTCAGACTGCTAATTGGCGTTTCTAAATGATTACTAATACTAAGTTGCAGTCAAAGATAGTACTTCCCTCACCCCACCTGTCGGCACCCCTCTCCCAATTTGGGAGAGGGGAAGGGGAGAGGGCACGAATTGCTACCAATTACTATTCCATCTGTGGTTGATTTCCAAAACATGATTTTTGCCTGCCGTTTGAATTCACATCAGACGTGATTTAAATTTCCCCGTCACTCTTAAGGGGTAGCAAGCTAGCTATAACTCTTAATTTACTAAGCTTGAATATTAAACGCTGAGCTTGTTGTTTATATAACCATACTGGTAACTTGCCAGGTAAGTTCTTCATCAGTTGTCTGGCTGTACCGATACTACACCCAGAAATAATACTGATGGCATTTGCACCATCAAAAACTGCATCGGAAGTTAAAGCTTTTTCAATTTGCACATACCAATTTCGAGGAGATAATTCACCTCGCTCAACTTTTTGTAGACTTCTGGTAGTTGCTAAAACAATCATGCGATCGCCAACAGCAAGCCGCGTGTCATAACTGGGCATGAACTTGGGAGGTGATAGGGGAGATGATTGTACTGATTTCTGGTAAAGAATCGGCACAGCACCGTAACCGTAGGCGATATCAGTTAGCATCAAGCCATTGAGTGTATCGCCATCCTCAACCATGTACTCCACCAGCTGGATCGTTTGATTATTTAAGTGAAACAAACCGAGAATATTTTCTCCAAAGGCAGCAGCAGCAAAGACTTCTGCTGATAAAGCAGAGGTACATAAAACTTGTGCGTAGGAAAACAACTGGGCGACTTTATCACTAAAACGGCGATTGTAGGTACGGATGATCAAACCACTGTTAGGATTTTGAGTACGAGCCATCAAAGCGATTTCTAAATTCTCCATTTCATCATCCGTAACCACGACAACACTTTTGGCATCGGTAAGATTCACATTGGTTAGGGCATTAGCAAAGTTGGCTACAATCAACGGCATATGGGGTAATATGCCAGGGTCAAGTGCTGTAGTGTTAATCCCTACTAGGGGTTGCTGGAGTTCTTGTAATAAACTAGCAATTTGCTGACCCACTTCATCTAACCCAATTAGCACAACATGGTTTTGTTCGGGCAGGCGTGGACGGTTGCTAGTAAAGAAAAATTGAAATCTTGAACTTAAGAGTTTCTCTGTTAGTAGTGCATATAAAACGCCGACAAATGCCGTACCTGCTAGAGTTAGTATCAAACTGAACAATCGCAGCCATCCAGGGATTTGTTCTTCAAATTTAACACCCCCATATACATCTCCATATCCACCCAAAAGTAAGACTGCTATTGCATAGAAAGCCTCTGCCATCCCAATGCCAGGGTAATGCCATCTGTATAAAATTGCTCCGCACCACCATAGAAAAAATACTGTAATGCCACAAATAGTTGCTACTTGCAGAGCTTGATATTGATAACCTGACTGCCAAAATTGTGCTAATTTCTGCTTAAGTTTATCCCATGACATCCCGAGAACAACTTCTTGCCAAAACTCCCGCAAGTTTCGCCTAGATTTGCTTGCAGAACGTTGGGAATGCTCAAGCATATCTGCGAGTTCGATGTAAACAATTGTGTCTCCTGCTCGTAGTGTTGCTTCTTGCTCCCATTGATAAAATTGATTGGGCAGTTCAGATGAGTGAGGAGCATAATTTAATACTCGCCGATAAGAAGTGTTCAGTTGATGCACCTGCCATTGATTACACCATAAATCACCTAGTTGAATTTGATACTTGACCACTTTTAGCAGCCGTCCCTCAAGGTTAAAATACCCGAGATTTTCGTTGCCAAGAGCTGCAAGGGCAAAGGCAGAAGCAGTGAGTTGGTTAGGTTCAAAGGCAATAAAATTGCCAAGATTTTGACTTAAAAGTTTATTAAAATTTTGTTTATCAGAACGTACTACAAGGCGAACTCGCGGATTTAAAAGCCTCGCTGCAAAGGCAGCCTCTATATTAACTCGCTCATCACTAGTAACTAAAAGTACAGTTCGACACTGGCGAATATGTGCTTGTTCTAGAATATTTGTTTGACGGCAATCTCCGATCCATAAATCATCTAGTAAATTCTCTAAGTTTGGTACTTCCCAGTTTTTGGGTTGCACTTGATCTATGGCACTAACAGCAACTCCGTACTCTTTTAGGACTGCAACACAATGCTGACCTAAACTTCCCAACCCACAAACTAAAAATCGATCCAGTTTTGTCTCGGAACTGTTAACAGACTGATAGGTGGTTTCTGATGATGGCAGCATCTTATACCGCCAATGTTAAAGATTATTTGCATATTGTTTGCATACTTATAATTATAATTTTTTAGGCATAGTTTTCGATGTATCAAGCGTACCAATGTTTTGGAATAGTTTTTACCAATTTGTCTGATCGCGATCGCACTTGCTCAATTTGGTAAGGCAATTTTGAAAATCAGCCAAAAGCCAGAGATTACAAAGAATCAGGATTGACAGTTACCGAATTTATCAATATCTTAAAAATTTGAAATTTCAGTTTAGTCTTGGCAAGATACCGATATATTCTTGTTTCACAAGCACTTTCTCACAGCTTGATCGGGAGGAGGTTAAGTATGAAACCAGAAAAATACCTTGGTATCTTTTTCGGGTTGGCGGTGTTGCTATGTGGCTTACCACTCAATTGTTTTGCACAGGTTAACTATTCGCCAGTTATTGCCCAAACAAATAATACTCCTTCCTCAACCAAAAAAGCGATCGCCCGCATCTGGCATGGTAGAACGTTAACTTCTAAAGCAGACGAGTACTATGCTTATCTCAAAGAAGCTGGAATCAAGAAAATAGTGTCTATCCCCGGAAACCTAGGAGCACAAGTTTTTCGCCGTACCAATGGTAATATTACTGAGTTTACTGTGATTTCCTACTGGGAATCGCAGGACGCAATCCGGGAATTTGCAGGCAATGATATTGAAAAAGCGCGGTATCTTCCTAGAGACCGAGAGTATCTTCTCGAACTAGAGCCAAATGTCAAACACTTTCAGGTTTTGCTTGACGATCGCAAATGAGATTGGCAATTGCGCTTCAGTGTAAATCTGGTTGGGGATGAGACCATGACACAAAATTTAGAAAATACTTTAAAAGTTGCCCATCAAGCATTTGAATATTTTATACATGGTATGGAAACAGGCGAATGGAACCTGTTTTTAGATATGCTCACAGAAGACTTTACCTTTTGGTTCCCAATGGGGAAATTCCACGGGTTGAATGTGGGTAAAGAACGAGCGCAAGAGTTTTTTCAGTACGTTACCCAAGCTTTCACTCCGGGACTGAAGCTAACTTCCTTAGACTGCGTTACTAGCAATGAAACGACGGTTGTGTTTGAATTTCGAGATGAGGGAAAGTTATTTGGAGAACCTTACAAAAATCGGGTAGCAGTTTCCTTTGATGTGCGTGAAGATAAAATTTGTGGCTATCGAGAGTATTTTGGCAGCGATGGCAAGTCGAATTAAATCCTATTGAAATAGGGAGTGGGAGATGGGGAGATGGGGAGATGGGGAGAGTAGGAGAATAACCACTAACTACTAACCACTAACCACTAACTAATGACTAATGACTTTTAATTAGTTATTCTCTGCAATTTGCTTATTTAATTGCATACATTTAGCCTCTGCCGCTTGATAGGCGTCTAAGTAGTCTTTGCCACCCAACATGACGTCACCGTAATACTCATACGGCGCGTCACCATAAACTGGCAATGGGTCATCTTCGGGATAATCTTCTTGAGATTCTTCGATTATTGCTTTCAGTTTTTTCACTGTTAAGCGTTGTGCCGCAAAATACCAGATTTCTTCTATATTTTTCTGGAGGTGCGGCAGTGTGGGATCGACAATGCGATCGCCTAACTCAATCCAGCCATGTTCAATGGGTTGGTATGGTTTGCCTGTGGTTGCTAAAAAACCTTGTACGTAAATAGCTCCCTCCGTCGCTAATGCTGCTTTGTAAGCATTGTCAAACGGTTTTTTAGCCTTGCTTTTGATGCGAGCTGCAATATCAATAGATAGCGCTTCATCCAATAGTTTATTCATCAACAATGAGGATTACAGCAGCGACTAAAAGATCCTAGCATTTATGCCTACCTGATTTAATAATACAGTACGGCAAAAATAACCAGACAGTTAAGTAGGTCGGCACAAATAAAGTTAACTCCTGAGGGTCGTCATCTGTCATTTATCATTTGTCATTGGTCATTGGTAAGGGTTTTAACAATTTTTACATTTATTAATATAGCTGCTTTTATTTCCACCTACCTCACCTGAAAATACTACTTCGACAAATATCGATGTAGATACTCAATTCCAATCCCCAATGCTCATTTTCATGTGTTATTGGTGTATCAGTTCATAATGGCTACTTAGTACAACATTTTATAAATTCGTAGCGAATACAATTGTGAAATACTCTGCGAACCTCCGCGCTCACCCTGCGCCCCCACCGAAGCTTTGATCGCCGGCTTCCGGCGCTCAAACTTCTCTGTGCGTTTAAAAACGCTACGATTTTAGGCAAAGCTGTACTTAGAAACAGAGAAAAAATTAAATTTTAGTAAGCACTACAACTTCCAGCAGAGCTAAAGTTTTGGCTGGTATGCTGCGGTGTCTGTATTTATGTTTATGTTCTCGCACAATCTTTGTAAGTGCAAATAGAAATGGCACGGCTTAGCCACCGCCACAGCTGCTGAGTGCGATTAGAACTAGGAGGAGAAACCAAAACTTGCTGCAAGTCACTAAAAGAACTATTCGTTAAAACTTTTACTCCAAAGAGGGCGAATGTCATAAGAAGTTGAGAATTTGTAGCCGTGCTGTTAACTGTTAGGGTTTGCTTGAGGTTGATATGGGTGGTGCGTAGGTTTTCGAGGACGCGATCGCCATATAAACTCCGGTGTATTGGTACAAACAAAAAACTGCAACCGATGATAGCCGTAATCATGCACAGCAAAACCAACAATTCAACCGATTGATGTTGGCAAACACCCATAATAATCATGCCTATGCCCAAAACCAATAGAGCTAAGACAGGTAGTGTAAACCATAATCGTAGGTTTCTGACTTGGTCTAGAGATAACACAAGACCTAGATTCACCAAGCGGTGATACAGTGGGAATGTAGCTCGTGCAACTGAGATTCTGATTTGATTGACGTTACCATTAAGCTTGACAGCTTGCCAAATTTCTTTTTCTAAAGGATCGCTATCTTCAGGTAGGGGAGTTTTGACGTTTAGCGATCGCGTTTCTGGTTGTGGTTGTAAATACCCGTGTTGTACTAAACTGGTAATTGCTGTATCTGCGGTTCGTTGTAGACCACCTGCTAAATAAGCGGTTTCATAGACATTGAGCGAGGGAAAGTCCGGATTAAGATCATCTTTCGTTTTTCGCAGATAGGTATGCACAATTAAAGCAATCATCATCGCCACAATTGCTAGGAAAATATAGAAAATCAGGAATAGGGGAGAAACTCTAACTGCCACAGCGAAAAAAAACAGTTGAAAAAACAGCATTGGTTGATTGAGACATACATGCGGCAGGTGTTTCAAAAAAAACTTGCACTTATACCAATTTTGCTGGTTATGCACCCACGTAAAATCTACCTCATCTACAAAACAGATATCTGCATTTGGATAGATGTCAACTGGTGATGCTTGTCCAAAGAACGATAGGCATTGCTTTTGGTTCATTAGTGCTACTCCTTATGAGTGTGAGGTAGCTGTAGTACTTATATCCCTTGGCTTTGCTACTAATGCATCAAGTCTTTGTAGACTTTTTTTGGACTGAGAACAGGTTGCAGATCAATGTGAAAGAGGCTCAAATACTCAAACATCATTGATTGATAGCTCATTGATAGCATTGAAAATGCCTAACAGTCTTTATTCACCATGAACCTGCCTCCGATGATGGAAATGACGAATTCCACGGCAGAAATTTCCTAAGGCAGCTAAATTTTTAGGATTTATGCACTTTATTACACTCTAATATAGTCATTAAGTTTGTTAATAATTTAAAAGAATTAGTAAGCTATGGTGCAAAATCCACAATAACTTGTGAACAAAAGAGGCGAAAAGACCTTTTTGCCATCATTGACGAGGTGATCCCACTCCTCGGTGTTCCCCACCTATGGCACAATAAAAAACGGTAATAAGAAAAATATTGATAAAGGTAATTTAGTGAGTCCAACTGCTCAAGCTACCGCTGCTGCGCGTCGCGTGGTATTTCCATTTACGGCAATTGTGGGTCAGGAAGAAATGAAACTGGCTCTGATATTGAATGTGATTGACCCAAAAATTGGTGGTGTAATGATAATGGGCGATCGCGGTACTGGCAAATCCACAACTATCCGGGCACTGGCTGACTTATTGCCAGAAATTCCAGTGGTTGCCAACGATCCCTTCAACAGCCACCCCAGCGATCCTGACTTGATGAGCGATGAAATTCGCCAAAAATTAGAAAGTGGTGAGGATATTCCCGTTATCCAAAAAAAAGTTCAAATGGTAGATTTGCCACTGGGCGCGACAGAAGACCGAGTTTGTGGCACCATCGACATCGAAAAAGCTTTATCTGAAGGTGTGAAAGCCTTTGAACCTGGACTTTTAGCAAAAGCCAACCGGGGAATTCTCTACGTCGATGAGGTTAACCTGCTTGACGATCACCTAGTAGACGTGTTGCTAGACTCTGCTGCTAGCGGCTGGAACACGGTCGAACGGGAAGGTATTTCTATCCGTCACCCAGCGCGTTTTGTTCTCGTTGGTTCTGGGAACCCAGAAGAAGGTGAACTGCGTCCTCAGCTACTCGATCGCTTTGGGATGCACTCTGAAATTCATACTGTTAAAGAACCAGCACTACGGGTACAAATTGTTGAACAACGGGCGGAGTTTGACCAAGATCCCCTAGCATTTGTGGAAAAGTACAAACCCCAGCAAGAGGAACTACAACAGCGCATCATTAAAGCCCAAGAACTTTTACCCTCAGTCAATATGGACTACGATCTGCGGGTGAAAATTTCGGAAGTTTGTTCAGAACTTGATGTGGATGGTTTACGAGGTGATATTGTCACCAACCGCGCCGCCAAAGCTTTAACTGCCTTTGAAGGGCGTACAGAGGTGACAGTTGATGATATCCGTCGCGTGATTGTCCTGGCTTTGCGTCACAGACTCCGCAAAGACCCATTAGAGTCGATTGATTCTGGCTACAAGGTAGAAAAAGCTTTTGCGCGTGTCTTTGGTGTGGAATTATCTGAAGATACTGCACAAACAAACGGTATTGGTCACATCAAAACAGGTGTTCGTTAATTGGTGATTGTTGGTTGTTGTTTGTTGGTTGTTTCAAACAACGACCAACAACCAACAAACAACAAAAAACTCAAAACTGGTTGACTTGTTATGAGAAGTTGGCGTTTTTGGTTAAACACCTTAATTTTATCTAGCCAATACAACCCGCCCCGGTTTGTAGAACTGTTAATGTTGATGCTAGCCATTACTATGCTAGCGATTTCTACTATTGTATCTGTGAACGTACAGATACCCTATATGGTGCTGGGTTTGAGTTTTGTTGTTGGTGCATCGATTTCCATTTTAGTCAGAGAAGCGATCGCACCTTCACCCCAAACACGAATCACACAAGTCACAGCATTAATGTTGCTACTTATTAGTGTTTATGGGTTTGCTGATTTATTAAAGTAGTCATTTGTCATTTGTCATTTGTTGGTTGTTACAATCAACCACTAACCACTAACTACTAACCACTAACCACTAACTACTAACCAATGACCAATGACTATTGACTAACACTATTTACTGATAGCCGCAAAATTGACAAGCTTAAAATTATCAAAAATAACACCAGCCCAATTGTACAAGCATAGCTAATTTCCAAGTTATTAAATGCTTGCTCGTACAGATAATAAACTATTGTTTTCGAGCTATTACGCGGCCCGCCCTGAGTCATAATATACACTTCTTCAAATACTTTTGTTGCGGAAATGGCTGAAATAACTGCGACCAAAGCTAAATAAGGTTTCATCAAGGGTACGGTAATATCCCAGTGTTTGCCGACACCGTCAGAACCATCAATAGCTGCTGCTTCATACACATCATCTGGTATTGATTGCAACCCAGCCAGATAAATCACCATGTAGTAGCCCAATCCTTTCCAAACGGTGACAGCCATGACGCTGAACAATGCAAACTTGGGACTGGTAAGCCAGGGAATTCCTTCTGGAAAAATACCTTTGAGTAACTGGTTGAGTAAGCCGTTTTCTGCATACAACCATCTCCAAGCAATTCCGGCTACTACCATTGAAATTACTACTGGGGTGTAATATGCAGCCCGAAACCAATGCATTCCCCGCAGTTTCTGATTTACTAAAATTGCTAGGGCTAAGGGGACAATTACTAAAATCGGTACTACACCTACAAGATACAGCAAGGTGTTTCCCAAGGTTTGCCAAAACACAGGATCGGCCCACAAGCGCCGGAAGTTATCAAAACCAATCCATTGTGGTGTTTGAGTTAGATCGTATTCGTAGCGGGTAAAGCTGAGATAGAAGGCTTGCAGGGCAGGCCAAAAGACGGTTAGTACCAGGATAACTAAAGCAGGCAGCAAAAACCAATAAGGTGTTAGTCGCTGATTGATGAAAATCCAATTTTTCAACGTCAATTTATTCATAATGGCACTGTATTTTCGTGCTGTTGGCAGATGAATGAGATATCCTCACTTTTGCAATATGGGGAAGCAAACTCATATTACATGAAGGATCGAGACTGATTCATGATTGTGAATCAACACCAGAAGGGTTGGGAAGTAATTTACCATCGCGCCCATGCTTTACTTGCTGCCCAAATCGCGGGACACTGGAATGCTAAAGAACGTCCGGTGCGTTGGCTGGAGACAATTGCAGCAATTTCTCATCACGATGATTTGGAAAAAGAGTGGGAAGAAAAGAATATCACTGAAGCTGGCGCACCACTGGATTTTACTCTCGCTACAGACACCGATATAGCAAAAATACGGAAACTAACCCAGGATGCCCGCTATCGAGGACGATGGGTAGCAATGCTTATTTCTATGCACATGAGCTTTTTAAACGAAGGTAAGCGCGGTGAGTCTCCAGAATTGGATAATTTTTTAGATGAACAATTACAGCATCAAGAGCAATGGCGCAAGGAACTAAATATTACGAAAGATGAAGCTGCAACAGCTTACGAATTTTTTCAGTGTTGCGATCGCCTTTCACTCATCCTCTGCAACCGGATGATACCTGTTGGCGAACGTGCCTTAGAAATTGCTACCCTATCAGATGGTAATCGCTATGATGTAATGCAGCGCAGTGACGGTAATCTCACAGTCAATCCCTGGCCCTTTCAGGAGAAGGAGTTTACTGTCAATGTAGAAGCTTGTTATTTAGAGCAATTGCAATTTGAAAGTAGCGCTGAACTCGCCCAAGCACTACAGGTAGCACCTATTGAAACTTTAGAGTGGACGTTTGTAAAGTAGCGTTGCTGTAAATTTTTTATATCTACCATCACAATTCTTATACTTATGAGTTAAGTGCGATCGCCTGACTAATGATGAGATGGCGATCGCACTTTTTCCTACTCAGTTTTCGCCCTTGTTGGTAAGAAAAGTAAATCAACACCCCTAGCAGCATTAGGTGTTCCGTATCTTTCAGACAATCAAGAACGTGAATAAATTATTACGGAAGTAAAACCGAAGATAAATTTTTATCAATCAGCTCTTGACTTATGTATACATTTATTAACATTATATCTGCTTAGTGTTGCCACTAGCTTGCGGTCTTCTATCCTGAGTATCAGCGCAGACACCAAACCTAGTGAGTCACATACGAGTTAATCTATCTCAAGCCGCATAGCCGCCTGAAGGAGGCCTCGTACATCTTTTTGAACACTTCGCGGCAATCCCCTCCCTCAGCTTCAGCTCTTAGGGGTATCACCCTCGACTGTGGGATTGGATGTATTCCTCAAGAATCTTAAGAGGTGCGCCTCCAGCGGAGCGAATATAAAGTTGGTCGCCCCACAGTCCCTTGCTCCAATTTTTAAAGTGAGGTCTTAACTCAGATTCAAATTCTTTGCGAAGAATACGGCTTGTTGCAGATTTGATTGACCCCAATAACGTTGAGATGTTGTTGCTTGGGTGGATGTCTAACAGCAAGTGGATGTGATTACTCTCACCCTTGCATTCCAGCAAAATACACTTGTTCTTTACCAACACATTGGCTGCAACCTCTTGGAAGCGTTCAGCCATTTTTTGTGTCAGGCATTCTCGACGGTAAGCCGTGACAAAGTAGGTGTGCAACTGGATAGAGAAAACGCAGTGTGCTCCTTTACGATAAATGGTTGTCATCCGTTCGACTGATTGATATAATCTCCTCATGGTAACAACACGGCGTATCACATTCAAGCTCTATCCAAATCGTCAGCAAGAGAAGACACTTCACTACTGGCGGAAGCTTCACTGTGCTTTGTATAACGCTGCTGTGTATAACAGAAAGACCCAATATCAAAAGTTTGGTCACTCTGTTAATTACCTAGAACAACAAAACTGTCTACCCGAATTCAAGGAAGTATGGACAGAGTATAAGCCGTTGGGTTCTCATGCTCTGCAAGCTACTTTAAAGCGGGTAGACTTTGCATTTTCGAGATTTTTTAAAGGCTTAGGAGGATACCCAAAATTTAAAGCGTCCTGTCGCTATGGGGGATGAACTTACCCATGCAAGGCAGGTTGGAAATCTGAGACAGATGGGAAAAACGGGCATCTGAATATTACCAACCTGGGTAAGATTCAAATGCGAGGAAAGGCAAGAAATTGGGGGCTTCCAACAACTTGCACCATCATGTTCCGCAATGGCGCATGGTTTGCTTCCATCACTGTTCAATGCAGCCCTAGTCGCGAGACGGGAGCCGAGTCTGTTGGTATCGACTTAGGCTGTAAAGATGCTGTCACTCTTTCTACTGGCGAGAAGATAGCTAAACCTGACTTCATCAAAGAAGGACAACAGAAAGTTAAGGTAGCATCTAAAAAATTGCGACGTAAGCGTTCACCATTACGAAACAAAAAGGTAAAAGGCTCACGGCGCTGGAAACGTGAACGGCAAAAAGCTTCAAAGCTTCAGAGGAAAGTAGCAAGACAAACAGAAGATTGGTTGCACAAAACTACCAGCAACATAGTTAGCGGTAATAGCCTAGTTGCGGGTGAGAAGTTAAACGTTAAGGGGATGACAGCCAAAGCTAAGAAAGGGAAGCCCAAAGCCCAAAAAGCAGGGATTAACCGTTCCATCTTAGATGTTGGCTTCGGCATGATTGGACAAATGCTTGAGTATAAATTAGCTGAGGCAGGTGGCTTCTATGTAGAGTCTCCGACTCAAACACTCAAGCCAACTCAACGCTGTAGTAAATGTTGGGAATTAACGCCTAAAACATTAGCTGACAGAGTTCACTTTTGTTCTAATCCTAGCTGCAACCACACCGAAGATAGAGACGTTAATGCCGCTCAAGTCAATATCGCTTGGGCAAGGGGGCAGGAACTGTCCTCTATACACGCGGAGTCGCCTAGCTCTACCCCATGCGGAAGTATGCGGCAACTAGGGGCGTTGAGGCGTGAGAAACTCCGGGTTCAGCGAAGCAACCCGGAGTAGTTCATGGGTTAATCTCGCCAGTAACGAGTTTTCCTGGATAGTGAATTGATGTATTGGGTTTGTCGATGTTTATGGATGGGCGGCCGTTAATTTTGGTTGTAGAACCAAATCTACATGAGTTAGAAATTCTCAATTTTCAACTCAAAGCATTCAAGTTTTCATATATGTGTGCCAAACAAGGAGTAAGGGCTTTAATTTTGGCACAAACTCACAAACCAGATTTAATTCTCTTAGATATGGTTCTGCCTGATTTGAGTAGTGTCCAAGTAATTTATTACCTCAAGCGCAACCCAGAAACAAAGATGATACCAATCATTGGAATTGTGTCTGGAAATAGCAAAAGAGATCATAATCCCATTCTCCAAACAGGAATGGTTGATTTAATTACCAAGCCCTTAGATTTTCATCAGGTAGAATTTACTATCCACCGCCATCTAAACTTGCAACATACCTTTAACTAGTGCAAGAAAGCAGGAAGTTGTGAACGCAAAGTAGCGTATCTTTGGTAGGTAGAAGGTAAAAAGTTTTTAATTCAGAAAACAAAAATAAAAATACATCTAGTGCATCTATTGCTAGTCATATCTAGTAGCTAATTAACACTTACCACACACTGCCATATCAGCTAGCTGCATTTTTTTTAATAGCTTTAGGAATTGCTTGAGGATTGCGAACTTCAGGCAATTTTCCCATAAACACAATTATGCCAGTACGACCTGTTGTTAAATTTGTATGACTAATTAAATCTAGTACAGGTTTGCCAATTACTTCTTCAATCAAATATTGGATCTGCGGAATAATTATTTTATCTATATCTATTCGCACTTGCTCAGCCAAAATATCAGAACCAGATTTCATCAATATTTCCTCTACCTTGGTAACAGAATTTTCTAGAGTAATTGCCAACTCTCCATGAAAAAAATGGCAATTAATTCTGCTAGGACGCAGCCCTAGCTCAACATTATACAAAGAACGGATACGATTTGAGATTTCTCTCTCCAGTTGTCCGATGGTAGGTGCTGACATATTAATTTCCTATAGTAGACAAACCCAAATAAAACTGACCTCAGGATGTAGGTTTTGTGCCGATAATATATATCTGCTCTGCTTTCAGGAAGATTGATAAATTGTAATCAGGAACACATTAGGAACATTTTCATATTGAAAACCATCACAAGTATTAATACTTTTAGTAGAGATAAACACCCTATAGATTTTGCATTACACAACATTTAATACCGTAGCATTTGATATAGATAGATTGTAATTGTTTCAAAATATTCATCACAATAACTTTCAGGTAAGCATACATGCAGGATCTATGTATAAAAAAGAATAAGTTCACTCAGAAAATTCTCGTGGACTTAATAGGATAGTGAATACATAATAATGTTTGTAAATGCGTAGTAGCTTGCACAAGCTAGAACCCCACGAGCGATCGCCCACAACGAGGGAATGAAAATCTCTTCCCCGATCCCCAATCCCTATTTTCAAGACAGGTAAAATGAAGAATAATTAATCATTAATGATATCAAGTCCGGCTAATTCATGTTCATTAAAAACCCTCACCCCGTCCTGTCGGACACCCCTCTCCCAACTTGGGAGAGGGGCAGTTCTTGTGAGGGTAAATACGATAACTAATCAAACAGATTTGATATGATTCATAATTCATCATTTTTGCCTAGGCATTATCTGCCGAGGCGAAAGTAGTTCTCCTACCCCAGCAAAAATAGTGTCATTTGAATGAATTGATGATTATTTAGTCCCAAATAACCTATCCCCAGCATCTCCTAATCCGGGAATAATGTAGCCGTGTTCATCCAGCTTTTCATCAATAGCCGCTGTATAGATAGGTATATCAGGGTGTACCTCGGTGAAATGCTCAATTCCTTCTGGCGCAGCAAGTAAACAAACAAACTTAATCGACAGGGGATTAGTTGATTTCAGTCTTTCCACCGCTGCAACAGCAGAGTTGCCAGTTGCCAGCATCGGATCGACCACTAGCACATCGCGTTTGTCTATGTCATGAGGAACTTTGAAATAGTACTCCACTGGAATCAGAGTTTTGGGATCGCGATACAAACCAATGTGTCCTACCCTTGCTGATGGTATCAACTCCAGCATCCCATCCAAAATTCCCTGTCCTGCCCGTTGAATGGAAATAATTACCAGCTTTTTGTCCGGTGCAAGGACAGGGGCGTTCATCGAAGCCAGTGGTGTTTTAATTGCTTCACTTTTCAGTGGCAAATCTCGTGTTACCTCATACGCCAACAACATACTAATTTCTTTGAGGAGAACACGAAATTTTGCCGTGCTGGTTTCAGCCTTACGCATTAGCGTCAGTTTGTGCTGAATTAATGGATGCTTAATTAGTATTATTTGATTTCCCATATTAGTTATTTAGTCATTGGTCATTGGTCATTAGTCATTAAGTTGGTGGTTAGTAGTTATTGATCATTGGCAATTAGTCATTAGCTTTTGACAAAGGACAAATGACAAAGGATAAATGACAAAGGACAAATGACAAATGACTAGTGACAGCTAAAATACTGTGCCATCGCTTTCTATCTGGATGGGGGGGATACCACCTGTTCGGAGTTGGGCAGCTATTTTTCGTCCAGCTGTCCAGGTTCCCCCTTGCAAGATTTTCACAAGTGGTAGTTCTTCGGCACTCTTACCCAATTTTTCTCGCACTGTAGTGGCGATTTTATCCAAGAGGATCGTGGTTAAGGCACGCCATTCAACTATAACTTCAGATGCTACTGATTGAGGTTGGGAAAAAATATCTGGATGTTTAGCACTGATAAGACCTAAGTCTAAGCATAATCCCCCATTACGATATTCTGGTAATCCGGTCAGGACATCTAAACCAGTGATTTCTATACCGAGTTCTTGGAGAGGTTCGAGGAGGGAGTAGGTAAGCCATTGAGATAGTTTGTGAAATGGCACCAAACCATCATCAGCAACGGCTGGATGAAACCAAACATCTCCCAGGTTCACCCCAGCAACTTCTAAGCGTCCAGGCCAAATATCACTTAGTCCTTCTAAAACTGCACTTAATACGGTTTCGGCTGCTAGCTGGTTGTTTTTTACCTGTGCCAATAAGTAATTTACCAAGTTGCCCGAACGGGGATTTTGTTCTCCAAACATCTGCGGTGAAGCGAGTAAGACTTGACCTAACCTTTGCAATAATTTCAACCGCCCTGCAATTCCCACCAAGGGATTTTCTGCATTTGCACCAAACCCATCTGCTAGTTTCTGTTCTGTTAATTGTTGTAATTTTTGAGCATCTACTTGTAATGGTTGATGAGGTTCGCTTGCAAAAGACCCTTGACAAAACATCTGGAAACTTGCTATTGCTAAACCTTCGGAACGTTTAAAACTCATTTGAGTTTCTTGCTCATAGTAATGCCAGCGATCGCCAGCACCAGCATCTAACAAAACACTGACGATCGCTAAATCAAATTTGGCAGCAGCTTTTTGAGTTGGCGTCAGTCCTGCTAACTTTTCATCCAACTTAAAAAGACGCGGTACACCCCCCGCTTCAAAATGCCGCCAACGACTGTGAAAGGGAATTTGCAAATCTGGGTATTGCTCCCGCATCACCTCAATTACATAGTCTGCCACCCGTTCCAACTGACTCAAATCGCAAGCAAAATGATGCGACTGACCTGCAACTGCCATTGTAAATAGTTGTCCACAACGCTCCCGAATGGCAATAGGCGATCGCAAATAAGCAACCACCTCCCTTTCTTCCCTTGGCATTCTTGGCGTCTTGGCGGTTTCCATTTCCATATCTTCACTATTCCTCCCCCGATACACCCCAAATTTGGAGACTGGGTAATGGGTAATGGGTACTAGGGACTGGGGACTAGGTAGGAGATGAGAAGAATTTTCTCCCAATCACCAATCACCAATCACCATTTTCAATCTGTCAAAGACCGTCCCTTCACCTCTGCCAAACTATCAGAATCTAATACCTCTCCTGTGGTATAATAACCAGCTGCTTTTTTAGCTTCAATTTCTACACGTGCATCTTGAGGAATTAAGTCCTCTGGAATTGGTATCCGTTCCACAATTTCAATTCCTGCTTGGGTAATAGCCTCGTACTTCATATTACTCATCGATACCATCCGGTCGATGCGGGTAATACCCAACCAATGCAAAACATCTGGCATTAATTCTTGGAAGCGCATATCCTGGACGCCCGCCACACATTCGGTGCGAGCAAAGTAGGCATCAGCGCGATCGCCTCCTTCTTGACGTTTGCGGGCATTGTAAACCAGGAATTTCGTTACCTCTCCTAAAGCCCGTCCCTCCTTACGGCAGTAGACAATAATACCAGCACCACCTTCTTGTGCTGTTTGCACGCAAACTTCAACACCATGTACCAGATAAGGGCGGCAGGTGCAAATATCCGACCCGAATACATCGGAACCGTTGCATTCATCATGTACCCGCACTGCTAGGGGTTTATTAGGGTCGCCAATTGCTACCATATCCCCGACGATATACACCGTCACGCCCCCAATTGGCGGCAAAAACACCTCCAGATCGGAACGCGTTACCAGTTCTGGAAACATGCCTCCGGTTTGTTCAAATAAAGCGCGGCGTAACTCCCCTTCTGTGATTTGAAAGCGTTTAGCAATCCCTGGTAAATACCAAACAGGCTCAATGGCAGCTTTGGTGACGACTAAATCGCCACCTGGTTTCATAATCTTGCCATCAATCGCTAAACGTCCTTTTGCCACCGCCTCTAGCAGTTCAGGCATATTGATGTGGGCCTTAGTAATGGCGATGGTAGGACGAATATCATACCCCTGTTCGTAGTAGGGTGCAAAAACCTCGCCAACAATCGCCCCAAAGGGGTCAAGGGAAACTATTTTATCTGGATCAAACCAACTCGGATGCGGCCCGATATGCTCGACTGGAGAGGTATTGGTGAGATCCGCCCTGTGATCTGACTGTAATACGCCCCTTGCCACAGCTAAGGCACGATAAACCGCATAACTGCCAGAGTGAGTACCGATCGCATTACGGTGTGCTTGCTTTGTCAACGTGGCAATCACGGGGCCCCGTTCCATCGGATCGCTTGCTCCCCACTTGATGGGAATGGGTTTGGGACCAAAGCGACTGGGATGAGAAGTGAGAACTATATGCCCGGAAACACTGTTTTGCTTTGGCATAGCCACCTGTTTTTTTTGGGATATTTCCTATTAGTCAACAGTCAGCAGTCAATCGTCAATAGTTAATCGTCAATGGTTAACGGTCAACAAGCTTTGGATTTTTGACGATCAACTAAGCACTAATGTGCAGGCAAAGCATTTGGGCGAGAATTTATTGGTTTTGGAAAGTATTACTTACCAAATGCTACTCTGCACCGTACCGCGTAGCCCTTCTCGTAGAGTAGCCCTTCGGGTTCACCAGTCGCTCATGGGGGGAACCCCCTTTCTGCGCGCTGGTTCACCGCTGCGCGTCTACGCTCCTACCCGCATTAATCGTATTCCAGACTACAACAAATAACACATTTATTGCTTAACTTGCAATTTAAAGGTGAATTTTAAAAGCTCAGTTAAGAAGTTTCTTCTGAGAACATTTTGTGCGAAATTTGATCCTAAAGATAGTTTCAATAGCGTCGGATTCATGGATTCTTTATTTGTCAATTCCTTACTTAAAGACTTGAAAAATCCCGATGAAACAGTTCGCGAACAGGCGACAAAAAAACTTTGGCGCATCTGGTATCAGCAAAAAGGTATTTACGGGCTGGAAATGATTGAACGCAGCCAAAAGTTAATGGATTCAGGTCAAATTGCCAAGGCAGAAACAGTACTAACCGAGTTAGTTAACGAACAACCAGATTTTGCCGAAGCTTGGAACCGTCGTGCTTTTCTTTACTACTCCACTGGCAAATATGAAAAATCTATAGCTGATTGCCTGATGGCTATTCAGATTAATCCAGTCCATTTTGGCGCACTTCATGGTATAGGCTTGTCTTACGCGGCAGTAGGAGAATATGCTAAAGCGATCGCTGCTTTTCGTCGCGCCCTACAAATTCAACCCTATTCCCTCTTAAATCAAAAATTGATTCTCGAATGCACGTTTCGATTGAGTTAAAAAACACAGAAATCAAGATAGTCTTTTGTATTAGATATAACAAAAGATTGTAAAAAATCTTCTTAGTCTCAATTGATTTCAATTGCTACCAGTATGCTTCACTAGTTATTGGCACTCACACTTTCTCTGCTTGTATAAATAGCAGATGAAAGCAACAGTAACCTAGCACGCTGGCTCAAGTTACTTTTGGTACAAACTTGATAGAACATGGGAGATTGCTCAAAAAAGTTTAGATCACACTTTTACAATTGTGGATTTAATAACCTGCTACTTTTTTCGGGTATGTTAGCAACTAATTAACACACTCTGTAACCCTGTAGAGACGTGCTATGCCTGGTACGTCTCTATATTGCGTATGTCTTACTAGGTAGTACATAATCCTTTGGTGCAGAATTTAGCAGTGCAACCTCTTGGCAATATTTCAAGTCATGATTGATGATTTGTTGAAGCCGATGTGAAATTTTGTACCCACTCAATGATGAAAAAGTTTGTAAAAATGTCTAAGCGGCTGTTCTTGTGGAACGCTCGTCAAAGTAGCAACCGAAACCTGACTTTATTTACTGTATTGGCTATCCTCTCAGTAGTAGCCACAGTGATGCTATCTTTTCCCTTACAGGCTCAAAATCTTCCTCTTCCTCCCCGTCCGCAAATATCAGAGTTACGGGGGGTATGGTTAACCAATATCGATAGCAATGTACTATTTGAAAGCGATCGCCTCAAGAGTGCCTTGCAAAACCTGAAACAGCTAAATTTTAACGTTGTCTATCCTGCCGTGTGGAATTGGGGCTGGACGCTGTATCCCAGCAAAGTAGCCCAAAGAACGATTGGGCGATCGCTCGATCCCACACCTGGATTGCAAGGGCGAGATATGCTTAAAGAAGTTGTCAGCGTGGGACATCAACAAGGCTTAACAGTCATTCCCTGGTTTGAATTTGGCTTTATGGCTCCCGCTGACTCCCAACTGGCAAAACGTCGCCCGCAATGGCTGACTAGTCGCCGCGACGGTAGCAAAATTTGGAAAGAAGGCATTCATGATAGAGTTTGGTTAAATCCCTTTCGCCCAGAGGTGCAAAAATTCATCCAAGATTTAATCGTAGAAATAGTCAGAAACTACGACATCGATGGCATTCAATTTGACGATCATTTCGGTTTACCATCGGAATTAGGATACGATGCCTATACAGTTGCGCTGTACAAAAAAGAACACAGAGGCAAAGCTCCTCCTGCCAACTCTAAAGATCCAGAATGGGTGCAGTGGAGAGCAAATAAAATTACCGACTATATGAAGCGGGTATTCAAAGCTATTAAAGCGACGAAAAAGAACTGCATCGTCTCCGTAGCACCCAATCCCCAACGCTTTTCCTACGAATTCTTTCTAGCAGACTGGCAAAAATGGGAGAGAATGGGACTTGTTGAAGACTTAGTTGTGCAAGTATATCGGGACGATCCCAACGTCTTTAAGAACGAATTAGAGCGTCCAGAAGTACAAGCCGCCCAAAGTCACATACCTGTGAGTATTGGCATTATGACGGGGTTAAAACGCAAACACGTACCCATGACTCAGATTGCCCAACAAGTGCAACAAGTGCGCAATCGCAAGTTTGCTGGAGTTTCTTTCTTTTTCTATGAAAGTTTGTGGAATATGACCAAAGAACCCCCACAACAACGCCAGATTGGTTTTAAGAACCTCTTTCCCACAACAACTGCTTATCCAAATCTGTTGGCGGGGTGGAAGCCCTAATTTAGTTAGTGGATAGTCGATAGTGGTTAGTGGTTAGTGGATAGTCGATAGTGGTAAACAACTAACTACTAACTACCAACTACCAACTACCAACTACTAACTACTAACTACTAACTACTAACTACTAACCACTACCCAATTCCCAAACGTCCAGCTAAACCAGGAGTTAAGGGTAGGAGAGTGGCAACCATTAAAAATAAAGCCAGAAGTCCCAAAGCAGCGCGTGCATCGTCTGGTTCGCTGATTTCATTCAAGCTGGGGCGTTCTAAGTCACGTTGCAAAAACAGAATGACAATCGCCCAGTACATTGCTAAAGGATTGGCAAGAGCCACTAACCCCAGCAAAATCAGGGTTGCAAAAGTCGTCCGCCCGGCGGTTTTACGTCCATAAATCGCTTGGACAATCCGACCACCATCGAGTTGTCCTGCGGGCATCAAGTTCAAAGCTGTGATTACTAACCCCAACCAACCAATCACTACCAATGGATGCACGTCTACTAAAGGCGATTGCAAAGCTGAACCAAGGACAACGCGCGCCAAACTACCCACCAATATTGAGCCTTGGAAAAACTGATTGGGTAACTGAAACATGCTGCCTTGGTGAGAAAGCAGTAACCCAGTTACCAACATTAACAAAGATACAATCCCCCCAGCCGCTGGCCCTGCCAAAGCTATATCAAATAATACCTTGCGGTTGGGCAATAAAGATTCAAAACGGGTAATGGCGCCAAAAGAGCCAATTTGTACTGCTGGGAGAAAGTAAGGCCAGCTGAGGCGGACTTGGTGACGACGGGCAAGTAACCAGTGACCGATTTCGTGAGCCAGTAAAATCACCAAGATCCCAGCACCGATGGGCAAAGTTTCTCCGATCCGCCCGACATTGGCAAACAAATCAAAATTTTGCAGTATACCCGCAGCTTCCAGACTCGTAGCTATAGTCGCCACCAGCAGAATACCCGCAAACACTTTTTGGGATAATGTCATCGGACGCGGGTCGTTGCGGCTGGGAAGGACAATTACCACAGGTTTGTTATCGGTATTTTCCACTAAATATAGGCGATATTTATCGCCTAGATTTTCCTGCAAGTTCGCAGTTAGGCGGTTGTGTACTACCTCTGCATCTCCCCGCAAATTACCTTTAAATATGGCTCCTTCCTGGTAAGGAATCGTTTCTGTAGCAAAAAACGTATCAATACCGAAAATACTTTTAATAGCATTCAAATCCTGTTCAGGAATCGGCACAGTCTCCAGTTTAAGCTGTGCAGGTTCTGCTGGCTGTGTTCCCTCTTTTGTAGAAGTGGCTTCTTGTTCGGCTAGCTTTTCCGTTGCCCGCTGTCTAAGAATCACATCTTGCCCAGCTGCTCGCAATTGTCTGCCCAAATAAATATACACTCCTGCCGAAACAACCAACAAAAAGAGGATGCCCACAATATTGATGTAAATCCCGGCTGCAAATAAGCCAAAAAACAGCAGCCAAGGAGCCATCAACACTACTGACTGTAACCAGGCAAAGATTCCCAGCTTTCCATAAGGTCTGGCACGATAAAAGCCCCAGCCCAAAATTCCGAAGGCGACCAAAAGAACTGTCGCAATGAGAGGAGTTTCTGATGCAGTAAACATTTCCAAACCCTTCGCTTTGTAAAATCAAGCCTGAATTAGTCAGGTGTTCACAGATATTAATTAATTTATAACGATGGCTGTATTCTGCCCAATATCTTAGGGTGAATGTGAGGAATGCGATCGCCTTTTTTCTAAATTTATGCTTTCGGTCACACGATTTTGGATTTTGGATTTTGGATTGACCCCACAGCCTATACTGGGGGCTTGAAGATTTTGGATGCGTGGATGCGTGGATTGATTCCACGGATAAATCCGCACCTCTTGTACCATCAAGGAATTATTGGTCAAGGTTTGTTTGGAGAAAGTTAGATGGATAATAGTTGCAGTAGAAGTAATGGAGATACTTCGATATGGCTATGGCTACTTACCCATCTCCAGTAAATAAACTGCTCACCTACGGTGACTGTCGTAAATTTCAAGAGATACCAAATTATATTGAGGAACTGGGCTTCAGTTCAGAACACATTCCCGATCTCATCCGCATGGCAACCGACCAACAGTTGAATTCCTCAGATTTAGATGGTCTTGAAATTTGGGCACCTATTCATGCTTGGCGTGCGCTAGGTCAACTTCGTGCTGAAGCAGCAATTGAACCGCTAATCTCCCTATTTCATGAACTTGATGATGATTGGAGTAGTAGCGAGTTACCCGACATCTTTGGCAAAATCGGGCCTGCTGCTATTCCTGCACTCCAAGCCTATCTTGCAGATTCATCCCACGATTCCTATGACCGCGCCACTGCTGCCACCTCACTGACAAAAATTGCTGAAAATCATCCTGATACGCGCAACCAATGCATTGCTATTTTGACGCAACAACTGGAACTATTTGCAGATAACGACATTGAGCTGAATGCTTTTTTGATAGGTGAATTAATTGATTTGAAAGCTGTCGAGTCTGCCTCTGTTATGGAGCGTGCATTTGCAGCAGAACGAGTTGTGCCTTTTATTGTTGGAGATTGGAATGAAGTACAGGTATCGCTTGGGCTAAAAGATCCTACGGAAGTGCCAGAACGCAAATTTTCCCTTGAAGAAAGGATAGACTACTTTGCCCTTAAACCTCAATCACAAAAGCCTCGGGGTTTCTCTACTACTTCCGATCAAAAGCAGAAAAAAAAGAACAAAAAAAACAAAAAGCGTAAGTAATTTAATTTCAGTTAATGATCTTCAAAGGGTCGCTGTGCCGCAATCAGAGTGCAGTGAAAATAGCGCTATCCGAAACAATTGCCTTTCTTTCAAAAACAACAACACCCAAGCTTTTACTAGCTTAATTATTTCCTCTCCTTGGTGATTCTATACAGGGTTGTACTGAATTAAAATTGCACACTCGCAGTGCAATCAATTAATCATGCACTCGCAGCATTAATTAATAATCAGTTACATTGCCCCCTATTTCACAAATACATTGAGGAAATGTAAGCGTTAGGCTTGGGTGCTGCTGTCAGTTGACGAGACAGATTGTTGAACAGCGTTTTTTACCTCTTAACTAAACTGAACCTTTGAACTCAAGGCTGTTATATCTGCCAGGGAAGCTTTTAAAGCTTCAATTATTAAATTATCACTTCTCATCATCAGTGAGTTATTTTTGAAAAAAAACTTTACTTTTCAATACCCTACAAGCTTCTGAAACTGCGATTTTGAAATAAAGGAATGAACCGAAAACTATTCTCGATCGCAACCCTTGGAAAAGTTTCTAGAGTTTCGTACCGGGAACTAGTCTAAATTCCAGCCCTAAGCGATCGCTCGATTAAATTAAGGCAGTATTACATTAGTTATTCGTGCCAAAGATCTCAATCCTGTTGAGAGCGATAATAGTAGTGGGGAGAATTTGTTTAAGAAGATAATAGAAAGCAATTCTCCTAGGAAAACAATGAAGAACAGACACTGGTTCGAGCAATTTATGGTGCTTTTGAGCGTGTCTGCTATTTTAGCTATAAGCTGCCCGAATGTCGTTCGCGCTCAAGGGTATAATCCAAACCCACGCTTGTACTCCCATCGGGGACGGCTTTTTCAACAGATTGATAACAGGCTTTACTATCCCGATTTGCAGACATGGAAGAACCAAGGAGTTCCTATAGGGACAACCGTTACTATTGAAGGTGATTCTGCTGTCATTCTAGAATATCGCTGGCCTTCTGACATTCCAAATGTACCTTGTATCAGTCGCGTAGTTATGAATAACCGAGGGCAGTACACTAGGTGGTTTAGCTATCAGGTTAAAAAATACGATATACCAGGGAGATGCAACATTACATCCGATAATGAACTTCCAGTAGTTCAACAAAGATTAGCACAAGATCCATCGATCGTCCGAGTTACCTTTTACGGACAAGAGGAGGGTGTAGGAGGAAAACCCGACTGGTGGGGACGACCCGCACGAACTCCGACCGACCAAGAATCGCAATCTTACAGACGAGAAAATTGGTTCTGGAGGGCATTGAGATATTATGGCATAACTAGATAGTAGTCAAGAGTTATTGCCACAAGCTCAGTTTGTGCTGAAGTCTATCTTTTACTGAATAGAGAAGCCGATGACTTAGCCAAACCAGACTAATGAGCAACAAGCATATCTTTAACAATGTTTGACTTCTTTAAAAGCATCGAAGGGCGGATTACGGCTGTAATTACTTTCGTGACGTGTGTGGTTAATTTTGTCATTTTATGGCAAAGCAACGCTGGAGCTGTCACTACTGTTATGCTATCTCTCTTCGTCGGCATTTCATGGTTTGCTTGTGGCTACTTGTATTTCAAGAAAAATATAATTCGCCAACCTCTACAGCCTACTAGGAAAGAATATGCATATTCTAGGAGAGTGCGTTGCTTTGCTTTCATTGGTCTGTGGGCAATTCCGCTCGTCACTATTGCCATTTTCTTTATAGTACCCTCCCTACCTCCGCAAAATCCTATTATCCTCGTCGCTGATTTTGAAGGTCCCGATCCGCAACACTATCGCGTGACTGAGACAATTATCCGGCGACTGAACAACGCTATCGGCACAAAGAAATACGCCCATGTCGAGATTAAGTCTTTGGGTAAATCCATCACCGAAAAACAAGGTAAAAAGGTTGCTCGTAATGAGGGAGAGAAACACAAGGCGATTATTGTCATCTGGGGCTGGTACGGCAAAACAAAAGAAGTTGTGCCTATCAGTACCAACTTTGAGGTGCTACAAATTCCAGTACCTAAACTGGGTGAGGAAGCCAAGGAGGAACCTCGAAAACCTTCTGTTGCTGAATTAGAGAGCTTTACGCTACAAACTCGTCTCTCGAAAGATATGACATACTTGAGTCTTTTCACTCTAGGAGTGGCTCGTTACGCAGCAGAAGATTGGGAGAGTGCGATTAACTTCTTCAACGACGCTCTAAGACAGCTTCAAGAGATCGAAAAGCCAGAATCGTCTCTAAACCAGGAAATAGTATATTTATACCGTGGCACGACTTATTACAAGCAAGGCAACTATAACAATGCTATTCAAGATTACGATTGGGTTATCGATCAAGTTAAAGATCGGGTTAACGTTAACCCCGAACTAGCTGAGCTAGCTATCAACGCGTACTACAATCGAGGGCTTGCTTTTGCTGACCAATATAATTACCGCGATGCCATTGAGAGCTATAGTCAAGCGATCGCTCTTAAGTCTGACGATAAGGATGCTTACAACAATCGCGGGCTTGCTTACGGCAAGCAACGTAATTACAAAGCTGCCATTGAGGACTTTGATATGGCGATCAAGCTTAATCCTAACTTAGCAGAAGCTTACAATAATCGAGGGTTTTTCTACGCAAAACTAGGTGAATACGATCGCGCTCTGATTGATCTGAAAACGGCTCTCGAACTCCAGCCAGAGGCTCATGTATACCACAGTATGGGATTTGCATATGCGGGTAAAGGCGACTACAAGCGTGCTATAGCTTACTACAACAAAGCTCTCAAACTTAATTCCAAGCTGGTCGTAATTTACCTTGATCGGGGAAGGGCTTACAAAACAATAGGCAAAAGAGAAAAAGCCATTACTGATTTCAAGCAAGTTTTAGAATCAAGCAACGATCCAGAACTACAACAACAAGCTACGAAGCAACTCCAAGAACTGGGCGAGAAATAGGAGATAGCCAATCTTGTAAACGTTCATTTAAATTGCGATGATTCTTGTCATCTTCCTGCTCAAGCGACTTGCGTAACCTTCATCACTTTTCAAACATTCTCTAATTCGCGATCGCCCACCACGAGGCAATGAAAATCCCTTCCCCCATCCCCTTTCCCCTTTACCCTATTTTCAAGACAGGTAACAGTATTGAGCGAATGGGCGATCGCTGTTTTGATGTTCTTAAAAACTACTAATCATATCAAACACTCATTCAGCAAAGAATGAATTTCGCTCTTTCCCAAATTTCTGCCAATCAGAACTAGCTGGTTTTTAGGTGGAGTAGACCAGTCATCGGCGTGTAAGTTGTAACGAGGGCCGCTAAGTTGAAAGATGTGCCGTGATTCACTATCACTAAACCACAGAAATCCTTTTGCTCGAAATACATCCTGTGGCATTTTTTCGGTTAAAAATTCTTCAAATTTATGGACATCAAAGGGGCGATCGCTTTGAAAAGAGACAGAAACAAATCCATCATTTTCTAAATGGTGAGAGTGATGCCCATGATGGTGATGATGCTTATGGTCATGATCGTGAGCATGGTCATGATGCTCGTGTTTGTGAGTATCTTCCTCATGCTCAAGGTTATATTTATCTTTTTGAGTCAATCCCACACCTAAAATTAATGGTAACGGAACTTGACAATATGTGGTGTTTAAAATTTTTGCACCTGTTTTGACTTCATGAATATAATTTTCTAACTCTTGTAGCTTTTCCCTATCCACAAAATCGGTTTTATTCAAAATAGTAATATCGCCATAAGTTATTTGTTTTAAAGCAGCTTCACTCTGGAAATGTTCAGGACTAAATGCCTCCGCATCTACTACAGTCAGAATAGAATCAAGGTTAGTTAAATCTCGCAACTCTGTACCTAAAAAAGTTAAAATAATTGGGAGTGGGTCAGCAACACCCGTAGTTTCAATCACTAGATAATCAATCCGGTCTTCTCTTTCTAAAATCCGATAAACCGCATCAACTAATCCATCGTTTATAGTACAGCAAATACAACCATTGCTGAGTTCTAGCATATCTTGATCGACAGAAATTAGCAGTTGGCTGTCGATGTTGATATCGCCAAACTCATTCACGAGTACGGCAACCTTTAAATCTTGTTTATTTTGCAAAACTTGATTCAGCAGAGTAGTTTTACCACTGCCTAAAAATCCTGTGATGATTGTCACAGGCATTCCCCTTTTGGGTAGCTCAAGAATTGTTTCTTTGAATGATGTAGTAATACTTTCCATAGAACATCCTATTTTTACTAAGAATGAACAAGTTGATTAATATCTTGGTACTCAATCTCAGCTATTGACTTATGAACTTTGTACTGTTGAGCTGGATTTGTCATCACCACAATTACTGTTTCAATTGGTGCACAACCAGGTTCAGTACACTGTAATTGACTCAGAGAAACTGAAGTTTTTTCGTCTATTTGCAAGGCTTGGTAAATCCATTCCTTTACTTGCCTTATTTTTTCTGGATTTGCTTTCGCTGTTTGTCTACCAAATGAAAAATTCATCCTGGCTAAAGTAAGTTGTCTTTGGACTGAATTAAGTAAGTCGGTGGGAATAAATCAAGCTATGTTAAGTAACGTAAAATCATTGAAATAATTTCGTAGTAAGGGCTTTAGCCCTTTTTTGAGGACTAAAGTCCTGACTACAAACCTTTAATTAATTACACCGTCCTACTTAAATCACTGACCATATTATATATAAAACGATAATCGTTATCATAATAGCGCAAAAATATAAAATTTACGTCAGGAGCATGCAAGAGAGTGAAAATCTTGGGTCAGTGCTTATACCAAGTTGCGTTCATACGTCTGACGCATTATACTTTGCAGAAGGAAAATAAAGGGGAGCCTTTGCGTTATGAGGTTCCCCGGTTGTAGTGACTGGCGTGCAGGGGGAAGGTTAACAGAATTGGAAGGTCTTTTTGTCGATACTGACAACAGAAACTAGATGATTTAAAAGCCTTTTGGATTGCAGATTTTTTGTGCATTAGAAAAGAGACTCAAAATCGGCGCTTTTAACTAGGTTAAGTCGATTTTCATTAATATTTACAGGGCCGCATCAAAAAAATAGAGGGTTGCAGTTGTCTACCGCAAGTTTGTTCAGGATTGATGAGCAAAGATGCATTACTAAGCCAACTGTTTTTTAGAGGAATTTTTCATGCATTGTACCTATCAAACATCTGTTCATTCCCAAGTTCGCAACTTAGGGCATGTAGTTGCTTTCATAGATTCTGCGATTGAGAATTATCAAGTTATTGCTAATGGTATTACACCAGATGTTGATATTTATCTGCTCGATTGCCAACGGGATGGAGTTGAGCAAATTATGGCTGTACTGGCTGAAAAACCAGTTGTAAAAGCCGTACACATTTTTTCTCACGGTTCACCTGGACAGTTGTCCTTAGGTAATGCTCAGTTAAATTCTGACACCCTGGAACGCTATTTCAGACAGTCCCGATGGTTATCGACTTTCAGAGGTGTTGACCTTTTCATTTATGGTTGTAATGTCGCTAGAGGAATAGAGGGAAAAGCTTTTCTGAGGAAATTCCAATCTTTAACTGGGGCAAACATTGCTGCTTCCAGAACACTGACGGGAAACAATGCTTTAGATGGAAATTGGGATTTAGAAGTAAGGCTGGGCAACATTGAATACCCACCAATTTTGCATCTTGAGGTAATGGAAACCTACGCTGGTGTTTTAGGTACGATCGCAGTTACTAACACCAATGATAGTGGCTCAGGCTCCCTCAGAGATGCGATCGCTAATGCACAGTCTGGCGACACAATTAAATTTGACTCTAGTCTGGCAAATCAAACGATTACTCTGACAAAGCAAATTGAGATTGGTGCTGGCAAAAACCTGACTATCGATGCTGCGGAAGCTAACAATTTAACTATCAGTGGTGACAACAAAAGCCGGATTTTCTTACTCAACTCTACATCTGTTCAGCCTACCAGCCTAACGGTAAAAAATCTTTCTTTGGTAAATGGATATACCAACGAGCGTGGTGGAGCAATTAGCACTACCCACCAAGGCAAATTGACGATTGAGAACGTTACGTTTAAAAATAATGTGGCGGATCAAGGCGGTGGTGCTATCTTCAGTGCCTATGAAGGGACGCTGACAGTTACTGACAGTCAATTTGATAATAATCGAGCCACAGCAGGAAATGATGAACGGGGAGCAGGAGCGATCGCTTTCTGGGGACCCCGAGATTTAACTGTCCGCAACAGCGAGTTTACCAATAACAAAGGCATTAACGGCGGTGCCATCAACAGCCTCAATGGCAAACTCACCATCGAAAATAGTAAATTTCTCAACAACGATACCACCAGCGCTTCCTACGACGCAGGAAAAGACAATCCATCCCTGAGAGGCTACGGTGGCGCTATTTATGCAGACCGTGCCAGCGCCATCGATGAAACCTCTGGTAGCATTCGTATTGTGGACAGTACCTTTGCAGGCAACAAAGGACGAGGGGAAGGCGGTGCTGCCTACCTCTACACTGGTACTCAAGATAACGTTAGCATCGAGTCCTCCGTGTTCAAAGACAACGAAGTTAGTGCCCTTGCCAACGGCGGTAACGGCGGAAATGGCGGTGCAGTTGTGCTACTTAGTAACGGACTCAACCAAGGCTTAACAATTCGCGATACCTCTTTTGTCGATAACACGGCTTCTAGTCAGGGTGGTGGTTTGTGGACAATGGATGCGCCAACTACAATTACCAATAGCACCTTCTCGGGCAACCGGGTATCGGGTAAAGGGGATAGTAATGTGGGTGGTGGCATGACACTGTACAGTCCCACCAGCATCGTCAACACAACAATTGCTAACAATTATGCCGGATGGGTTGGGGGTGGTATTTCTGCTGCTAACGATGCCCCTGTCAGCGTGCAAAATACTATCTTTTACAACAACACCGCCGATAATGGCACAAACGCTTGGGGTATTCAACAACAAACGAATCGCGAGTTAACAGACAATGGCGGCAATATTCAATATCCCCCCAAAGGCACGACGTTGGGGAATGACAATAACGCCACTGCAAATATCACCATTGCCGATCCAAAATTAGATTCTTTGCAAAATATTGATGGAGTTTTGGTGCATCCACTTCTATCAGGAAGTCCGGCGATTAATGCTGGTACTAGTAACGGGACTATAACTACTGACCAACGTGGCATTACTCGCGATTCAAAACCGGATATTGGTGCTTTTGAGTTTGCTGGAAGCACTTCAGCGAGTTTACCAACTTCTCAAGTTAAAGGTGTCACCTTTGTTAGGGGTAACGATGGTAACGATACCCTAAATAGCGGTAGAGAAAATAGTGCTGACCGTTTCTACGGTGACGATCGCATAGATATTCTCACGGGTGGTCAAGGTAACACTCGTATCAACGGTGATTTAGGAAAAGATCGGCTGATTGATGGTATGAGATCTGATTTTGAACCAACCCAAGATGCGATCAACTCACGCGGTATCCTGACTCAACCAAGCGATCGCAACTCACAAAGATTTTCTGATGTCCTGAAATTGCAGCCAGTGGGGATTGATACTACTGTTCGCTTGGATGTGGATGGAAAAGCAAAATCCGGTGGGTTCGAGAATTTTAGTCCGTTGGAAAAATTTGATCCATCTCGTTTGAGTGCTAACAACTTCCTCTAAGGATAATTTCTAGTACATTAGGTATAAAAAAGGGGCGCTATCGCCCCTAAAAATTTTTAGTTTTTACCCAACTGAGGTGTGGGTGGGATTCTTGCCAAAATACCCTTTTTCAGGGGTTCGGGACGTTCTGACCAGGGCAGTAAACCATCTGGCTTAGTATAGTATTGGCTAGCACATTGCAGAATGGCTGCGGCACTGCCATCCACAGGTAAATCCCCAAACAGATAAGTTAATTTCCCAGAAGCAGCAAAAGCAACAACACAAGAGCGATCGCAAGCACTCATGCATTCAACTTCCTGGATGGGAAAATTATCTTTTAAATGCCAATCTTGCGCCAGGTGCTGAAGCTGTTGTAGTAGCTTTTGACCACCGCTTTTACCAATTCGTTTGCCATCTTGCCAAACGCTAGCACAAGTTTTGCAAACAAAAAGAGTATGAGAGGGCGCACTTACCCCATTCGTTGTAGAAATTGTAGAAATATCTTTAGCAGCGGTCATCTGTACCTCGCAGATGTATAGAACTGATGAATCAACTTCGGCGGGCATCCTGACTCACTTCATTAAGTTCACAGTTGCGGGACAGTGTCGGATTTGCACCGAACTTTCCCCGTTACCTCCAGTGGCTGATTCCCACCAGAACCGAACGTTTCTCATCATAACACCAATATTCTCCGTATTATTTTCGTTACCCAGGAGGCAGAGCCACCAAAACCTAGTTACCAGGTTCAACCTGGTAACTAGAACATCAATTCAGTAATCCCAAAAACCCAGTTTCTGTTCCTGAAAAGACCGATTTTTCGTTGGCTGTAGAGACGCGAAATTTCGCGTCTCTACCAACACCTGGTAACTAGAATGAAGCTAACATCAAAGCTACTTCTTTGGCAAAATAGGTCAAAATCAAATCAGCACCAGCCCGTTTCATACTAGTTAAAGATTCCAAAATTACCTGTTTTTCATCTATCCAGCCCATCTGTGCAGCAGCTTTAATCATTGTATACTCACCACTGACGTTGTACGCTGCTACTGGTACATTCGTAGTGTTGCGAATTTGGCAGATGATGTCCAGGTAAGCTAAGGCAGGTTTTACCATGACGATATCTGCACCCTCGGCAATATCCAAAGCAACTTCTTTCACTGCTTCTCTAGCATTAGCGGCATCCATTTGATAAGTTTTTTTGTCGCCAAATCTCGGGGCAGAATCCAAAGCGTCTCGAAATGGGCCATAGTAAGCAGATGCATATTTTGCAGAGTATGCCAAAATTCCGATATCAAAGTATCCTTGTGCATCTAAAGCTTTGCGAATTGCCCCCACTCTGCCATCCATCATGTCAGAAGGTGCAACAAAATCTGCCCCTGCTGCTGCTTGGGAAAGTGCCATTTTCACTAAAACTTCTACGGTCGGGTCATTGAGAATAGTACCCTTTTCATCCACCAAACCATCGTGACCGTGAGTGGTGAAGGGGTCAAGAGCAACATCGGTAATCACGATAATTTCTGGAACTACTTGTTTAATAGCTTTGACGGTTTGCTGTACTAGTCCATCTGGGTTATAGCTTTCTGTACCGACATCATCTTTTTTAGCTTCTGGGATAACAGGAAAGAGTGCAACAGCATTGATCCCCAAATCAAAAGCTTGTTTTATCTCTTTGAGCAATAAATCCAGAGTATAGCGGTAGCACCCAGGCATAGAAGCAATCTCGACTCTTTGCCCTTCTCCCTCCATGACAAACAGTGGATAAATCAAGTCGTTGACGTCCAGATGAATCTCTCGCACCATTCGCCGCAGTGCTACTGTGCGCCGCAGACGACGGGGACGATGCAATAAATGGGTTGCTGGAGAAGGATTTGTAGGTGTTGTGGACGTCATAGTTAAAAGTTAAACAATAATGATAATGATTATCATAAACTAGAGCGATCGCAACCCATTCAAAAAAATCATAAGTATTACTATCTGCATTCACCACGAGTTTCATTAAGTCGTTATCCTAGTTTTCAGGTGAGGTGAGGAGTAATACAAAAATGGCTATTCATTTACAACAAGCATTGGAAGTCGGGAAATATATATTTACCCAGCGTTTGAAAGGACGCAAACGCTATCCCTTAGTCTTGATGTTAGAACCACTATTCCGTTGCAATCTTGCCTGTCCTGGTTGTGGCAAAATCCAGCATCCAACAGACGTGCTAAAACAACACCTGACTCCAGAACAGTGCTTTGCAGCAGCAGAAGAGTGTGGAGCTCCCATAGTCTCCATTCCTGGAGGAGAACCTCTGCTACATCCCCAAATTGATGAGATTGTGCGGGGATTGATTGAGCGCAAGAAGTTCATTTACTTGTGTACGAATGGCTTATTGTTAGAAAAAAGCTTGGACAAATTCCAACCTTCGCCCTATCTAACTTTTAGCGTGCATTTAGATGGAATGCGAGATTGGCACGACTACTGCGTTAATCGCAAAGGTGTTTTTGACATTGCAGTTCAAGCTATACGCGCTGCTAAAGCCAAAGGTTTTCGTGTCACTACCAACACGACTATCTTTGAGGGCGCAGATCCTAAACAAATGCAAGAATTTTTTGACTTCCTGAGTACACTCAACATTGATGGCATGATGATTTCTCCAGGCTACAGTTACGAGTGGGCTCCAGATCAAGAGCATTTTCTCAAGCGAGAACAAACACGCGCCCTGTTTCGAGAAATCCTAGCTCCTTTCAAAGCAGGTAAAACAAAATGGAACTTCAATCACAATCCACTATTTTTAGATTTTCTGACTGGTGAAAAAGACTATGAATGCACACCTTGGGGTAGTCCTAGTTACAGTGTTCTCGGTTGGCAAAAACCTTGTTACTTGTTAAATGAGGGTCACTACGCCACCTTCAGTGAACTGTTAGAAAAAACTGACTGGAGCAAATACGGTCATGCTAGTGGCAATCCCAAGTGTGCAGATTGTATGGTTCACTGCGGCTATGAACCGACCGCAGCGACAGATGCTATGCAACCACAAAATATAGCTCGTTCAATTGGCAGTGTTTTTGGTTAGTAGTTGGTTGTTGGTTGTTGGTTGTTGGTTGTTGGTGATTACAAACAACAAACAACCCACAACAAACAACAATCTACCTTTGCAAACTACGGGGATCGAGGGCATCTCTCAGTCCATCCCCCAGTAAGTTGAACGCTAAAACTGTCAGGATAATCACCAATGCTGGTGGCCAGATCAGCCAAGGTTGCAGCACCAATATAGAAGCATTGGTTGCTAAAGACAGCATATTGCCCCAGGAAGGATCTGGTTGTTGAATTCCCAGCCCAATCAGACTGAGTACTGCTTCTGCACCGATAAAACCGGGAACCGCAAGGGTAGCAGAGATAATTATGTATGTGGCAGTTTGCGGCAAAACATGGCGAGTGATGATATATAGTGGTTTGCCACCCATTGCTCGTGCTGCTTGCACAAATTCGCGTTCTTTAATGGATAGTACCTGTCCGCGAATGACTCGTGCTAAGCCAGCCCAACTGATAAACGACGTAATCAACACAATCAACAAAAATCGCTCAGTACTGGTTAGTCCTGGGGGCAAAACTGCACCCAAGGTTACTAATAGATATATGCTGGGAAAGGTCATCAGTACTTCGGCTAGGCGCATGATGATACCATCAACCCAGCCGCCAAAATAACCAGAAATTCCGCCAATTAGCATCCCGAGAGGAAAGGTGAGGGCAACGCCCACAATACCGATAAACAAACTGATTCGACCGCCATGTAGTAAGCGGCTGAATTGATCGCGTCCTTGATCGTCAGTACCTAGGAGGTTGATTTTAGCTTCGCCAGTTGTACCAAATAAATGCCAATTCAAAGGAATTCCGGGGATGACAGTTACTTCATCCCACTTGGGTGGTAAAGGCAAATTCAACTGGAAAAGGCGATATTCGGAACCTTGAACGAATAACCGTAGAGGTGAGGGTTTACTTTTGTCTACAATGAGTTTGCGATCGCCTGTTTCTAAATTTGTGTCTCCTTGAATTGTTGGATAAACATGAGGTCCAATAAACTGCCCCGAACTCGAAAACCAGTGAATTCTAGTCGGTGGTAGCAGGGAACCATTCGGTTGGGAGGCATAAGGGTCATAAGGGGCGACGAAATCAGCGGCAATTACTGTCACATAGAAAACTATGAGCAAAATTGCCCCAAATCGCGCTAAAGGATTTTTTTTGAGTCTTTGCCACCAGTTCATAATAGTTAATTGTCCTTTGTCATTTGTCCTTTGTCCTTTGCCACTTGTCATTTTGCTTTTTTTCCAATGACTAATGACGAATGACTAATGACGAATGACTAATATCTAAGCACGTAGTTGTTCCACCAAATATAACTTTTCTTCTTGAGTAACTTCATGTTCTACAACAAAGACATTGGAGTGGAGATTGGCGACAATTTGTTTTCCCTGCTGTGTCAAAGACAGGTAACGCAGTGCATCTTGAATATAAGGATAAACCCCATTCCAGTAGAATTTGGCGTAGTTATTGCGTAAATCAGCGGGTGTTTGATAACCCAAAACTTTATTCATCCCAGTTTCTTCAAACTCGTAGAACAAAGAAGTAATTTTCTTTAAGTAGCGGGGGTCGCTTAATTGTCCAATTAAATCAGCAGCACGCACTAAGCCTGCAAAGCTATCAGTACATTGATGATCGTCAGCAGTCGGCACTGGAAAGCGAGTCAATTCAATATTGCTCTTGATAACTTCAGAATCTATGAGTTTATGACCACCAAAACGCTCATCGATGAAGAGTTTCGCCCTATCGACATGATATGGTGTCAGGCTGGCATCAGAAGCCCCAGGAGCAAGAGAAATCATGATGTTATCTTTACCTGTAGCATATAATCCTTCTTGCTCGCGGTCTTGTCGGCACACTCCTTTGACATAGCCGATATCATGACAAAGCAAAGAAATTATAAAATGCAACCAATCTTCACTAGAAACACCTCCTTCCCGAATGTGTTTGCCACGTAAAATCTCCTGTCCTACTAGAGTGACGAGAATCGAGTGTTCGACATTGTGATACAGGGCATCACTATTGGCAATGTTTTCTAAAGCCATATTGCCTGCCCAAGCAATTATGTCTTGATAATCAGTTTTTAAGCAGCCGTAGGTACGGCGGTAGCCTTCTCGAATTTGCTTTACAAAAGCATCTATTAATATTTCTGTGGCATTGAACATACTAGTTACTCAGTCGGACAACAATAGACTTCTTAAAAGAAGTGGAGGAAAGGGAAAAGAGGTAAAGGGCAAAGGCTTCTCAATTCCTTTACCCTTAACCTTTAACTTTTTCCCACCTCTTAGCAAAAGGTTCTTTTGTAAGAGGTTTAATTGTTTATGCGTTTATATCAAAATTGCCAATTACCTTGGCGTTAGATGGAGTTAAGCGCTATACACATTTCTCCTTGTAGTTATTATCACAGCAAAGGCTTGGGTGCTGGCAAGCTCTTTTTACAACATATGACCAATTTTTATAGCTCTATCACAGAATAGGCTATGCTTTCTGCGAGGAGAAACCTATATTTTTGTATAAAAAAAGGATAATGCACTTCAGAACTTTGCCATCCTAAGACAGATTGCGTTAAATCTATATAAATCAAGAAAAAACTCTCAAAACTGGAGTAAAACGTAAACGTAATAAAGCTGGATGGGATAATGAATATTGAGACCGAACTGCGTCAGCAGTTGGCCGGTCGTCTCCCTGCCTTAGCTGATATGGAATTAGAACGACACGGCGATCGCGTCTATCGGTTACAGAAGATGCATGTGGAACGTTACGCCAATCAAGGAGTCGTACTTCTAGGCGATGCTGCTCACGTAACTCATCCAGCAGCAGGTTTGGGGATGAATATGGCTCTGCAAGATGCTGAAACTTTGGCTGAAGAACTGTCACGTGCTTTCCAGGGCCAGTCATCCTTGGACGATGCCTACTTAAATTATGAGCGGATTCGCCGACAAATCAACCAGAGTGTGATTAATCGGGCCAACTTTATGGCCTGGCAGATGTGGTCTCCCTCAATATGGGGCTTCCTGGGCCGCACGTGTATCTTTATCATGCTACAACTTTTGCCATTCATTCGTCAGAAGTTGGCCCGGTCATTAGCTTGGGCAAATGCTGGCATTCAGTCGCCGACGAGAGCAACGCGATTTGATCAAATGACATCCAAAAAAGCGATCGCTAACAACCCCACTGCTATTAAATGTAAGACTAATTACATAAAAATAGGCAAATAGCACTAAAACTATCTCCTTTGGCTAGTGCCATTACATTATTATTAGGTAGTGGTTTGAGAGCTGCGATCGCCAAATTCCCATCAGAGTCCAAATCGACCCGAAAGCGCGAACCGATATCAACAGCATCAAAAATCTACAAGTACCTACCCCAAATGTCAGTCAGAAAATAGTGGTATAATAGTTGCTAGCTTTATTTAAGCTAACAGCTATTTGCGGGTGTAATTCAGTGGTAGAATGTCACCTTCCCAAGGTGAACGTCGTGGGTTCGAGTCCCATCACCCGCTTTCTTGCTATGAAAATACTTGGTGTCTTTGTGCCTTGGTGAGACCAGCCCCCCAGAAGGCGGTTCCCGTCACGTAGACGCGCAGCGGTGAGTCCCCCATGAGCGATTGACGTAGACGCCCCTTGTGGGCGGCTCAAGGTTAGAGTACCCGGAGGGCTTCTCGCAGAGTAGGGTGGTAAAAAAATCTTAAACCACTAAGACACCAAGACACAAAGATAGAATTAACAACGCTGCAACTGTGCTAATATCACCACAATTTCATCAATTGCTTGCCGTACAACACTAGCAGGTTGTTCGGTTTGATTTACCATAATACTGAAAACCACCGGACTGTAACTAGGCGTATTTACATATCCTGAGAGAGTCACAACACCACGCAGAGTCCCTGTTTTCGCTTGCACGATTCCCGCAGCGGGCGTACCCTGAAAGCGACTTTTTAAACTGCCACTGACACCTGCTACAGGTAGGGAAGCACGAAAAACTGATGCTTGGGGTGATTTCGCCATTGCCTGCAAAGTTTCCACCAATGCTTCTGGACTAATTAAGTTCTTGCGAGATAACCCCGAACCATCAAACAAAAGGTAACTTTTGGAATCGACTCCTAACTGAGTTAGAGTTGTCTGCAAAACTTCTAACCCAGCATCAGCCGTACTCTGATTTTTGGTTGCTGGTTTTTTAATCGCTAATGCTCTCAGTAATGCTTCAGTATAGAAGTTATTACTATTCTGATTTGCCTCCATTACCAATTCCGAGAGTGAAGGAGACAGCACAGCAGTTAATTCCGTTTCATTTTTGCTACCACTAGCTGCAACTGATGTTTTTTTAACGGTTATTTTCTCTGTTGCCAAAGCACTGCGCAAACGCTGCAAAAAATATTCCGCAGGTGCAACTACGGGTATAGTAATAAATTGCGGTTGAGAAGTCTCAGGCAACTCGCCTTGAATTCGTAGTATTGCTCCTTTTAAATCACGAGTAACTTTGATCGCAGCTGGTTGATTTTTCGCAACGGTGACTGACTGATTAATTACCTGCCACTGTTTTTTTTCATCCTTATTCAACCAGATGAGTTTTAGAGGTTTACCTAAAGTTTGCGGTGAGATAATGAAACTAAAAGTATTTTGATTCACCATCAAACTGTTAACTGGTGTGCCATCGCCTGACAGCAAATCTTCCCATTGCCAGCTAGGGTTAACAATATCTCCTTGAATGTAACTATCATCAACAATCAACTGCTTGATTTTGGTAATACCTTTTTGTTTCAACTGCTTCGCTAATGCTATTAGTTGAGCATCAGTTAAACTGGGATCTCCCCTACCCACTACACGCAACACACCATCACCATTGCTATACACAGAAGTGCGAATGCGATAATTTGCACCCAGCTGTTGCAAGGCGGCAGCTGTAGTTAGTAGCTTGGTGTTAGAAGCTGGAGTAAAGTATTTTTCAGCATCCCGGTTGTAAAGTGTTTGAGTAGATCCTAGATTTTGTACCAAAATTCCCCAACGTGTCCGACTGAATTCGGGACGGTTGATCACCGCATCTACCGCTGTTCCCAATTGGGCAGGGCAAATGATTTTTGTGGTAGCTGTTGGTGCAGTTGGTATGGGTGTTTGCGCTTTTACTGCTTGCTTAGTGATACCTACCTGAATGCCAATAAACAGCAGCAACAAGCTAATGGAAATTCTTTTAGACATTCTGAAGAATTGTTTTTGCTGTAAGAGTGTTTTATTGTCAGAGTGGTTACAGTAAAGTTTTTATCAAAACACAACGGCACAGTAAATATGTGTGGGGAATGGGGAATATGACTGTGCCAGAGGTAGCCGCTAGACTGGAAAATTGCTCACACTGTTGGCGTACAACTAAGAACTAGCCACAGGCAATAAAAATATATATTCTCCACCTTTAGGAAGAACACTACTTGTATCATCAACAATCCAAAATTGAAATTGAGGGGAAGCAAAAAGAAGGAAACACCTTCTTTATTCATTATGGGATTTGGTCAGAAGTTAATGAAGACCTTGTTGAAATTACTAAGGAAATGGCAACGCGGAGCCGTTTCTGGTGATACCACACCGACAGCGGACGTCATGGCCAGTGAATACAAAGATTGGCGCAATGGCTTTTTGTGGCAAAGATTACGCTTATGGTTATGGCTGGCACTGATCTGCATTTTGACGTTTACTTTGCGTGACATTTATAACTATTTCTTTCCTCTCAAGGAGTTGCAAAAACTACCAGAGGTGCTAAGAACTCAGGCGCTTGTCATGGATATTGTCATGCTGCTGAGTTTATCTATTTGCCTAGCTTTGCGTAAAACTAAGTTTGGTCGTCGCTATCCAGCGATACTATTTTTGGGATCATCTTGGTCAATTAGCCTGATACCACAGATTTTTGCTACTTTCAAAGGTTTTGCACTGCCCAATACCCTTGCTTGGTCACTTTTATTTCTCAGTCAAGCAACATTTATGCCTGTATGCTGGGTTCTACACTTGCTGTCCCAGCTGGGTGTGCTAATTTACTATTTTGGTCTCAATACGTTATTTGGGCTAAAACTACCACTTCCCGATCATCCGGAAATATATAACGTTACTTTTATTTTATATTTATTCTGGTTCTGTGTTATATGTGACATCGGTGTTTACCTGTACGATCGCCTGCAACGCTCTGAGTTTTATGCCCGCAGGGAACTTGAGTTTGCTTATCAGAAACTCGGGGTGACAGAAGCTAAATATCGCAATATCTTTGAAAACGCAGTCGAAGGTATTTTCCAAAGCAGTCCCGACGGACGTTACATTACTGCTAATCCGGCATTAGCACGCATTTATGGCTATTCATCGCCGGAAGAAGTAACAGCAAATTTCACTGATATAGAACATCAACTGTATGTCGATCCGCACCGACGTGCGGAATTTGTGCGCTTGATTGAAGAATATGGCAGTGTGTCAGAGTTCGAGTCTCAGATTTATCGCCGAGATGGCAGCATTGTCTGGATTTCAGAAAAGGCATACGCCGTGCGTGACGAAACTGGTAAGCTGCTATACTACGAAGGATTGATTGAAGACATCACTAAGCGCAAACTAGCTGAAGCGGCTTTACAAGAACAGTTAGATTTTTTGCAAGTTCTCATTGATACTATTCCTGCACCAGTTTTTTATAAAAATTCCCAAGGCTTATATATTGGCTGTAACAAGGCTTTTGAAGAAGCTTTCGGGTTAAGTAAAGAAAAAATTCTAGGTAAAGATGAGTATGATTTATCACCAAAAGAACTTGCCGAGCAATACCAGCAAGCAGATATGGCACTGTTTGAGCAACAAGGCATTCAGAGTTATGAAGATTCGGTAGTCTACAAAGATGGCAAGAAGCATGATGTAATTTTTTATAAGGCAACTTTTTCAAAAGCAGATGGTTCGCTTGGTGGGTTGGTGGGAGTAATTCTAGATATTAGCGATCGCAAGCGCACAGAAGAAGCACTACGAGTATTTTTCCATGCAGTTTCCCATGATTTACGCAACCCGGTGTTGGGTACTTTGATGGTGCTAAAAAATCTACTTGCACACCCAGACGATAAAATTACCATTCCCCGCTCGATTTTAGAACGGATGGAGCAAAGCAGCGAACGGCAACTGAATTTAATTAACTCATTGATGGAAGCTCATGTCAGCGAAGTGCAAGGCATTTTCTTGGAACGCCAACCAGTAAAACTGGATCAAATCGTAGAAAATGCGATCGCTGATTTAAAACCGATGCTAGCGGAAAATCAAGTTACCCTGACCAATTTAGTTCCGGCTGATTTACCTTTGGTGAATGGCGATCCAACGCAACTATGGCGAGTATTTTCTAACTTGATTGTTAATGCCATCAAGCACAATCTCCCAGGGTTAAGTATTACCATAAATGCGATCGCCCAGGGGGATAAAATTTATTGCACTGTCGCAGATAACGGTGTGGGCTTGAGTCAGCAACAGTGCGAAAGGCTATTTGATCTTTATTTCCGGAGTAGTAACGTCCGCAACTCTGTAAGTTTGGGATTGGGGTTGTATCTGTGTAAGCGAATTATCAACGCCCACGGCGGCGAAATTGGTGTGAATAGCGCCCCAAACGCAGGGGCAACTTTTTGGTTTACGTTACCCATCCAGGGTTAAGGGATCTCTGAGGAATCAATATCACTAACTGAACCGTATTGCTTTTTATCCCAATCCCTGGAATAGGGCGCTTTACAATCCTTGTCGTTAATTCCTCCCAATCTCCAGTCCCCGTGAATTAAGGTGATATCCGATACCTATCTCGCGGATAAAGAGTTGCCTGTCTGATGTTTGCAAGATGCAGAATTCTTGCTGTCAGCCTTTCCAAACCAATCGCCAATCCTCCATGAGTCGGCATTCCCATTTCAAACATCCGCAGATGAGTTTCAAAAGACACGGGGTCAATACCACGGTTTTTCAGTGCTTGTTCCAAATCTTCTCGTCTGTGCAGTCGTTGTCCACCCGTTGTAATTTCAATACCTTCAAACAGAAGGTCAAAGCTTTGCGATGCACCACTATTACCTCGTGGATGGGTGTAGAACGGTCGCCCCGTGAGTGGGAAGCCGATTACAAACAAGGCAGCAATTCCTGTTTCTGACTCAGCCAATTGGCAAAGCTGACGTTCTGCTTCAGAATCTAGATCGTCTACGAGGTCAGTACGACCGAAGTGTCGATTTAACAGTTCCAAGCATTCAGCAAATTCCCATGTTGGGACGTTCTGCATCTGGGGCAGTGGTTTTTCTCGATACCTCTTGAGTACATCCGCATAATCTTGGTTAAGTTGCTCAAAAATGAAGTTAAGCAATTCTCGTTCCAGTTGAATCAACTCTTCGGGACTCTCAATAAATCCTATTTCCAAGTCAAGAGAGTAGTATTCAGTAAGGTGACGGCTGCTGGCATGTGGTTCAGCGCGATACACATGACCCGTCTCAAAAACCCTTTCTAACCCTGCGACTCCATGTTCTTTGTAGAATTGGGGGCTTTGGGCAAGGTAAGCACAGCGTTCAAAGTATTTAATTTCAAATAGATTTGTCCCGCCTTCTGTTCCACTAGAAACGATTTTGGATGTAATTATTTCAGTAAAGTGCCTTTTTCTTAAAAAGGAGCGAAAATAATGCACAATCGCCGCTTGTATCCTAAAAATGTCACCGATACTCTCATTGCGGAGTGAGAGCGGACGGTAATTTAAAATAGTGTCAATTCCAATTTCAGTAATGTCTGAGCAAGAATTGAAGGGAAGAAGTTGAGTCACTCGGTTGAGAACAGATATCTCAATTACTTCCACTTCAAATCCAGCCTTTGCCCTGGTGTCGGGTTTTACCTTACCCTTGATTTCTACTGGCTCATCCAACTTGAGTGAAACTGCCCTAACTAAAGCCGAATCTGCTACACACTGGACTTCTCCACTACAGTCTCTGACAATTATAAATGTTGTGCGAGCCAGTTCTCGCAAGCGATATATCCATCCGCGAATAATTATTTCTTCTCTTAGCGACGGGTGCAGGGAAGCGACTAGTGTTCGTGAAGGACTTTGCATATGCTATGGTTCCCAAGTTATTACCAGTGCTGGAACCATATCAATGGCGGTGCCATCCAGCTTCCACTTTTCTTGTGCATTACAAGTGTGTGGCTCTTAATTGCTGCGGTGTCGTCGCAGGTACGTTTCACCTTACTAATGCCCATTCCAATCAGTTGATGATTTGATTGTGAATCTCCTTTTCAGGTAAACCTCTCAGAGGGGTCTGTCCTCTTCTACGAGTTGAAAAAATCTTAGCAAATTTTCTAATAGATACAGCCACAAGCTAAATAATCTTCTAGTATACGTAACCCTGTGGTTTAGTACAGAGAATTAACAAAATTTAACCACTCTGCCATCAGATCTCTTCATAACTACATTCCTCTGCATCCTCCCAGCCAAGGAAATCTCTAATTGTAGGGAATCTCCGTTTAAGCTGGCATTTCAGTTGTTTAACCTCCTGTTCTCGTTTATTTACGTCTGATTGCAGCCATATGATTTCAGATTCTGATTTTTCTAGTTCCTTCTGTAATTGTTCTACCTGACTACTTAGTCTCCGGTATTCCTCTGCTTGGGGAACATAAGTAGAACGCCAGGCAACAAAACATAAAGCTGCTAGTCCAGCAATGCAGATGAAACTAGGGAACCACAGTTGTACCTTGCGGTTCAACCAAGATACCGTATTCTGCCAATTTATTGACGAATTTTGTATGTATTTCGATTTCTTCTTGACTTTTGGGGTATGATTGCTCCTGAAACCAGCTTGAGAGTTCCTCCTCGTGTTTTTGACGAATCTGTCTGGTAAGCTCATCTCTCCAGCTGTACGCCTGTTCTGTGTAGCTCAAATGCTCTAAGATTTCGTTTTCTAATTCACTCCTAGAACGCGATTTAAGCTCAGCTTCTAGTACTTCTCTAGGGATGCCTGCTAGAGAATATTTGGGTTGTTCGGGGGCTTTCTGGATGCCGCTATTTGAATTATTAAAGTGGGTATCCAATGTAATTACTTGCTCGTCAGAAAGTTCATCATCTATTACTTCCCAACCTCTATCCTCAATCTGTTTTACAACAGCACCAAAAGTAACTCCACGACTTTGAATGTATTGGTCTAAATGCATAGTGTCCTCCTAAGCTGCTACTTTTTTGTTTGAATAAACTTCTAGGAATTTACTGTAGGAAAATTCATCCGCAAATTCTTTATCTGATTGGAGCATTGCCTCTAGCCCTTTCTTACCTAAAGTACAGGCCTTTGTTAATAACTTGGCAATTACATAGCATTGATACCTTTTAAGTGGCATGGTATCCTCTAACTCCCCAACCTTTCCGTCAACTTTAGGAAAAGAGTTGTGATAGTCGCGTATATTTTTACTTGCCATTTTGTTGTAGATTTGGATGGTAATCTTGGAAGTTCCTAGTTTACGAGCTAACTCACTTCTAGAGGTGTATTCATCCAAATCGTCTAGTGAAAACTTGATTAATTCCTGCGTTAATTTCATAAAATACCCCTTTTTTCTTTACTCATTCTTTACCTCTACTTCTCCTCTACTTCTCCTCTACTTTTTCATCTAAACTCTTATTGGTCGTACACTAACGCTACCTATAGATAAGTAATCGTCAATTAACATTAATCTTAAGTAAATGCAAAGAAACTTAAGAAAATAAACAAAGCTATTTATGAATTTCCGGCAGTAAGCCGGCTATAACGAAGGTTTCAAGCTGGTAAAATAAAAGGAACTCAGTTAATTATTAACCTTGAATCCATATAAGCAAATCCCAAAGTGCCCATCGAGGTTACTTGGGATTTATTTTTTGTGGTTGATTATCCAACTAATCCTACGCTGATAAGTTCACTCTCAATTTTCTTCAAAACAAACCACAGATTCTGCTGACTCCACATCTTTTTACTACTCGTTAGGATACCTTTTTGATTCAATTCTGATGCCAATTCCAGCAATGTAGAGCCATTATTCCATCGCCGATAAACATCCACCAAAATGTCATATAGAGGTGTCTTCTCTAACTTCCCAGCTTTAGTTTTTCGATAGCCTATACCTACCCTACCTATATGCTGTCCTTTGACTCTTTTCGCTCCTAGAGAATCCAAAGTTCGCTCAATTATGATTTCCCGTTCCCAGTTCGCCACAGCCGTTAAGATGTTTATCACTAAACGTCCATTCGCACTGTGGGTATCTATTTGGTCACAAACAGAAATCAAGGTATACGTTTTGAAATAGTTCTCTACAAGCTCAAATAAATCTTTTGGCGATCGCGTAAGTCTATCGAGTTTGTAAACGACGATTCCATTTGCTTTTCCAGCTTCGAGTAATCCCAGAGCTTCGAGTAATTCACCTCGATTTTGTTTGGATTTACCGCTTTTGGCTGCGTCATAGAAGAAATCTACAAGGTGATGTCCGTAGAGTTCACAATATCTGGTTATACCCTCAAGCTGCACATCTTTGGTAATTGATTGTTTTGCTGTGGATGCACGACCGTAGCCGATTAAACGTAATGGTATTGTGTTAGTGGATGCACTATGTGCATCAGTAGCAGATTCAAACATATGCGATTCCTCCTGAATTCATTGGTAACTCCCCCAGCTTTGGTAGTGTAGGCTGGGGTATTTTTGTTGATTTACCAAACACCTACTAAAAACCTATGCAATACCGCATAAAGTAATGTCTCTAGCAACATTCCAAAAATTAGTTCTTCCATGTTTTGTTTATCTAACTAAAGCTAATTTTCTTTTGTGCTCATTTGATATGTAAATCCGAAATCGTTCCGGAACACCTCTTTCTCGGGCGCTTATTTTGACCTGGTGAACATCCATCAGTCCTAAACCACAGAATAGTGTTGCTTCTGTTAATTCTGTTGTGATTTCAAAACTATTGCTGGTGAATCTTATGTATTGTGTTGTCTGTGGGTCAAAGAAAAAATATCTGTTATCTAGTCGTGGTTTTAGAAGTGTCATAGCTTCTGTCCTCCAGCTTTGCCTGTAGATAACCTCTTGCCATATTGAGGTCTAATTTTCCTTCTTCATCAACGCATCTGATGACAATCTCTTGCCAAGGGATGTTTGTAGAAATGCAGATGATTGCCATCTCTCTAGCAGTTAGTGTTCTGAAAATATTTTGCATTTCCCCTCACCTATGCAACTTTCTTAGGTCTACCTCTACGTCTCTTTGGCATTGGATTTACTAAAGGGTCAGGAGTAATTTTGAGACGGACTACTTTGGTGTTTAGAACTGCTGCGTCCCAAAGCTGAAACAGCCCGGTTATGAAATCGAACAACATTAATCCTGTAAATCCAAGAACGATGTAAATGATTAATAGCGACAACATATGTACCTCCCGGTTTTCCATTTTCAAAATGGAGAACTCCTCACCACCCAGCCCTGGATTATCTAGGAACATCAGTACCAGTGGTTGCTTCGCTAGATGCAACTGTGGCGGCTTTCTTAGGCGCGTATAATTCCACAACCTCTTTAGCTGCTACCATCGGGTGCATATCCCTAACATCAATTAATTGAGTCAAGTAAGATTCCGCATGGTCTAGCAACCTTAGCTGGTCAGACTCCAAACAATCTCGTAGGTTCTGGCAGTTCTTCTGCTGTTTGAGATGTTTGGCATCTGCTCCCAAACAACCACGATATAAGGTATCTGTGACATTCTTATATATCCACTTAGTTTCACCTTCGTTCATATCAGGATGTCTCCACCAATAGTCTTTGATAGCATCTGATTCCGATCGCCTAGTTGCTTTACCTTCTAATCGTGCCTGTAGCCAAAGCTGGCGTTCTTCCTGCTCGAATTTGACCCCGAATGCATCTGAGAACAGTTGATGCAGAGATAGACCTACCAACATACGACTGAATTCAATTGCTTTTTCATTGCCCTTCAATGCCAATTCAAATAGTAGTCGTTCAAATTCAGTGAGTGGTATGGCATTAACTGCGTTTGAGTTCAATTCTGTTTTGAGTTTGACGAACTGGAAATCCTTACCCAGTAAAACTTTGACCTCTCTTGTGGCATTGTTTTTGAGTAGCGAAAACTCACCAGCTAACTGTGGTGCTGCTACATAATAATTACCTTCTTCATCCATAAGCCCCTCTATTGCCACACTCCCAATAGGGACTTGGGTGACAATTGCTTTTGTCATCTTATTTGACATATTTCTTAATTAACTGTAATTGTTTGTATTTAGTAGGTTTCAGCTTGCTATGTTTCGGTAATATTCTCGGAAACTTGGGCTTTTACTCTACTGCACGTATTATAGCATTTTGATAGCTTTGCTAACAATGGTATTATATTGATATAGAAGAAAGTGGAGAAGAAAGATGACAGAAGAAAAAGAGGAACTTGTACAGGTAAATATAAGAATGCCTGAGTCTCTAGCCAATCAAGCTAAGCTAGCGGCTAGAATAAGCGGCATGTCGTTAAACAAGTACATCATTAAAGTGCTAGATAAAGCTATCTCATTACCCTCATTAGAGGAAGAGGTAGAGCGGTTGCAGAAAGAGATAGAAGCACTAAAAAAAACACCAATTCCAGCACTGCTCCTATAGTGGCAACTACTGATGATTTGCTCAAAGATGAGGAATTTGCAAGAGCTTTGAGGATTGTATTCTCAAAATTATTAGCTGAAAAGGAGAAGAAGGAAGGTGAATGAAGATGTTAATCCAAGATGCTATTACGGGTCAAATTACACGAGGTACTATCGATAATGAGGTGATTGTAGAGCAAAGTAATATCGTGCCAGTACCAAGAGATGATGCGTTAGCGCAGTTACACACAGTGCAGCCACTCAGCGATCGCTCTATAGAAAGCTTAATCGTGGAAGCTAATCACTTGAATGATTCTATTGAAGGTAACTTTGAAACAATTCAGAGTCTCAAAGAAACAACATGGTCTGAGTGCATTCGATTAGGGGATATTCTCAACGTAATTAAATCTCAATGCCCTCATGGAGAATGGGGTAAGTTATTCAGGAAAGGCAGCTTTAAGTTTACAATTCGTACTGCTCAGCGATATATGGACTGTGCTAACAACCGCACTCTGATTGCTGAGTTTGCTGAAAAAGAAAAATCTTTGGGCATTAAGTCCATCACCAGGGCTTTGGCTGGACATCGAAAAGAATCTAACAAAAACGACACCGTGTCGCATTTGCCAGAAGATATCCAAGACGTAGAGGTTATAGAGGAACCCCAGCTACAACAAGAGTTACCAGGTTCATTCGCATTAGCTGGTAGTTATTCTCAATCGGTTTATGGTAAACCAACTGAGAATATAGAACAAGAAACACCTGAAACAACCGAAAATCGTTCTTTTATTGAGAGTGTTTTGTTTTCCAAAGGCGCGCAGATGGAAAACAAAAACCACGAAGAGAATTTTTCCGCCGCAGTTCATGGAGGATATGCACCAATTGCTGAGGAGATAAAGAGGTTAAAAGCTGAGAATCAGAGATTACAGAAAGAAAATGCCAGACTAATCGAAGAGAACACCCAGCTTAAGGCTAAATTGGATGAATACGAAAAACCAAAAGGATATAAGAAGAGATTAATAACCTATGGAGGCGTAGAAAAAAGTCTTACGGAATGGGAAGATTTTTTAGGAGTGAGATTCAGAATATCCAAAAGAATTTTCGATGGTTTAACAGAACAAGAAGCACTAGAAGTCCCCGAAAGATATCGTATTGATAAATGGAGAGAACTTACTAGAGAGGAACAATTGCAATTGATTTCCCCGGCTTTGAAATCTTTGTTAACTCCAGAACTCAAAGCTGAGGTAGCGGCTGAGCAGGTAGTTGCACTCAGTGCATCCACATCCAGCTTAACCGCCATATCATCTGAATAAAAGGTAAATGCAATCAGAGTGTCAAAAATAGCCAGATGATAACGAATAAATCATCTGGCCTTATTTTTATTTACCTTTCAAGCCGAGAATATTAGTTTTTGTTCCTAATCGTTTCATAAAATTTGTACCCATTACCACCACAATGCACTCAGTGCATCCACAATGACGCTAGTCGTTACCACCAAAATTAAACTACTGAACCAAAATTAGATTCTGGGTTCGTAGCTACAACCACAGTCATTAATCCCTCGATAGTAGAATCACTGTTATTCGTAATAGTAAATCGGGGGAATATTGCCGTACCATCTGTATGTAGGGTAACAGAGGTGTTTGGAGTAGCAGTACCAAAGACAGCAGGTGTACCAGTATCAGCACCAGCTTCACTCACAGTTCCAGAAGCGTTTACACCATATACAGCAGCAAGAGTACCGCCATTATATTTGGTAGCTTCATAGTCGTAGATTGCATAATCAAAACGTATGAATACAGCACATTCAGTTGGTGGGATTAGTCTCTGTCCGGAGATACCATCAATGAACATTTCGGAATCAGTTACGTTTGCTGTACCGCTACCGAAATACCGATATTGGGATTTATATTGATTGCGATTAAAGAAGAGTATAGCCTTATTTTGTAGGGCTAAGGTATCTTGAATAGTTACTACTGGTTGAGCCATATATTTACTCCAAAATTCGTCTTACTGCTCGCCTCTGCTGGTCACTCATTTGTGGTTCTACTTCCTGATGTGGACGCATAGGTGGTGAATTATTTTTAAAAGATTTTGCTGTTAATCTTTTCTCTTGTTCTTCGTCCAAAAGCTGACGATAACCCCAATAATCAATGCCAGATGTTTGTAGTTTATTCGTATCCCAGAGTCTTGTTATTTTAGCGATTTCTCCTTCATAAACAACATCTTCATTGTTTTCCATGTAAACAGAAAAGTCAGCCATAATTCCTAACCTAAACACTAAACTCACTAACACTCCCAGCCACAGAGCTATGAACATCAACCACAGTAGGATATCTGAGTTTCCAGCTTGAGGATAATCTCTTAATATCAACAGAGTCTCTATCTCTTGGTGGTGGTTGATTNATAGCCCATTTATTATCAATTCTGTCAAATGTAGCCATATCAATAGACCAAATCCCTTCTATTTAATTGTTGCAGTTGAGAGTTATATCCACCACNTTCGTAGTTATTCCAAANTNNGACAGCTTCAGNTAAANNAATNNNTTCNANTGATTTNCCAGCCAAAGCTGCCAGTTCAGAAATGATATTTACCCNNCGATGAANNTCATCTNTNCNAACACCCCANTGACTNGAGAGATATCGTTCTTTCTCATAAACAGTAGTCGGGTATTGCTGATTCGATTGAGCTTGTTGTGGATGCATCCCTTGCATCTGTTGCTGTCGAGACTCTGGAAATAATTTATAGTGNGCGATCGCTGCAATTAATCCTGCTTTATCAACTAAACCACCATCCACATGCGCGCCAAATTGTCTAGCTGCATTGCCAAACCACTTATGTTGTTCCTCTGTAAATGATTGTTTTACTTGGTCAAGCTCCTCAGCCGTGACGTTTTCTAAATACTCAAGNAATTTAGGGTCTCTCTTTGCTGATTGAATTAACTGGTATGCCGCTCTCTGGTCGTATCCCATCTCTGCTGGAGTTATGACTTCACCAGATAATACCTGAGCCGCTTGGTATTCATCATACCTATTAGGATTCATGCCCAACTCTGCCTTAAGCTGGTGTTTCTCTATGCCTTGCAAGATTGTCCAAGTATGTTCNCTGACTTTGTTGGGGTCATGTATTTGATATTCTCCAGTAGCGGGATAAAAAATAGTGCCATCATCCACCACAATAGGTTTTGCATTGAGATATTTGGTGTTAGGGTCATCAGAAATTTCACTTCGTATCTCATCTAATTTATCTGCGTACCAGGGTTTATTTTGACCTTCCAGCCTATCTAACTCACCTTGGGTTACGAAGACACGCTCACCACTATCATCGGTCTCATATGCCCCTCCAGCCGCACCTATAGTAGTGCTGGAAATAGCGGCAGTATTATCTAATTGTTCAGACATTATTTTGTTTTCCTCCACTTCAGCTCCTCTATATTTCGTTCGTATCTGTCAAATGCTGACATAAGTCGGGATGTATTAGGATTTTCAACCTGTACAGGTTCTTTTGTTAGCTCTTGCTTCTTAAAATACCGCTCTACGCCCTGAGAGGCGACATCAGAGGGCGAAAGCTGGTAATCATGCGATATCTCATTGATTTTCTGACTAAGTTCTAGAGGAATATCCACTAGTACGTGTGTTCTAGTCGAATGTAGTGAATTTAGCCCACCGGGTTTTATTGGTGTTTGGGATGTTAAATTATCCGGAAAATCTATGTACTTTCTCAAAAAAGTTCGCGTAACCCTTATGCTTGGCTGTTTTGATTGAATATGACCATCTGCATCAAAACCATTAATGATGACACTGTAGTGGTGGTTTTCGTGGTAGCTATACCACTCTGTTCGATGTTTGCATTCATCAGGTTTGGCTGGGTTTAAAGAAGAAACGTCATCAACTAATTCCTGCAAACAATCAGTAATAACATCACCAATCATCTGATTTTTTCTAAGTAAAACAGCAGAATTTCGCTGGAAATCAGTTGTCCCATCCCTACGTTCTTTTTGTTCTTTGTATTGCCGCCAAGTATCTGATTTCTCAACCTGACTAACTATCGCACTATACAAATAATCTGGTAAATCATAAGAAGTAGAAGTCATTTCGACTTTTTCAGGGAGTTTTCTTTCTCCAAACATTCTTGTGCTAGGACACATTACTTTTGCTCCTCCAGCTTTGCTTTCAATTCGGATGTGGTTGCACTCAGTGCAACTACTTGTTGTTGCAAAGCGGCGATCGCATCTAATAATCCAACTTTCTCAGCTAAATGTTGGAGTTGTTCAGGTGACGCTAAATCAATACCTTGCATTAATTGATTTGATTGTGGATTTCCCAGCTTATGCTGGTTTTCCTCTGCTAATCTCTGTTGTTGTTCTGCTAATGCCTGTTTTCGAGGATTTAATAAGGTCTTCATCTGCTGGTTGTTATCCAATTCCTGCTCATGCAGATGTTTAGCCTCTGCAACAGTCATTCGTTGACCTCGATAGCTGACTATTTCAAAATCATCTCTACCAGGAAATATTGATTTATCTGTCTCGCCATATTTAATCTGGTAAGAGCGTAATATTTGTTGTGGACTTCGTAGAATACGACTACCATCTGCTTTTACCGGCAGTGCAGTTGTGCTGGGAAGCAGAGATGATTCTCTTGTCTTCTCATAGAGGTCAGCTAACAGTTGATTTGGTGTTTTACTGTGACCGTAGCCATAATCTAACTGCTCAGGCTCCGCAGATGATTTACCCTGAGCTGGCTCTATCCAAACACCCTCTAATGATTCATCGCCATCATCTGGCAGTATTGCTGAAATTCTGCTTTCCCTATATCCACCAGTCGTGTTATCTGAATATGTCATCTCTTAATATTAGTTAATTAACTATTAACAGTCTAGCTGCTGGATATCCTATCATCACTAGTGTTTTACCTTTAAAGCTGCCAGTCATTGCTTCCCAGCTTTATCCATAGATAAAACTCTATGATAATCCTGTTTTTTCGCTTATCTTTCTATATATCCAGAGGGATAAGCTGGAAAGCATTGCTGGTTCTATAACTATTTTCCTTAACCTTCTCTTAACCTAATCTAATGGTACAGATGTACTAACTAGATGAGTTATCAATATGCAATTAGTTGCATATTGATATTCTCTAAAATCCTTGTGATTCATATGTATACCAGTGAATATAGCTGCTGAGCTTGCTTATAAAATCATTGATGTGGATGCATGTTAATGCATCTGTAGTACATTGAAATACTGTCAATTAATTGACAGTATTTCAATGTACTACAAACGTTCTTATTGACTCTGTTCTCAATTATTATAAGCAATCTCAGCAATTGTAATAATAGGTAAACCCATTGTTCAGAGAATATCCATATGCAACTAATTGCATATAGACTCGCAACTTCATAACAATAAAAGTTGATATATTAATATGCCCTAGTAGGGGATACATGAGAGATATATGTGCAGTGAGAGTTTCCAGCTTATCCCTATGGATATTTAGAAGGATAAGCGGATAAATAGGATTAATCATAGATTTTTGTCTATGGATAAAGCTGAAAATCAATGACTGGCAGCATTAAAGGTAAAACACTAGTGATGATAGGATATCCAGCAGCTAGACTGTTAATAGTTAATTAACTAATATTAAGAGATGGCATATCAAGACAATACGACTGGTGGATGTAGGGAAAGCAGAATTTCAGCGATATTGCCGGATGATGACGATGACGAAACACTAGAGGGTGTTTGGATAGAGCCAGCTCAGGGTAAATCATCTGCGGAGCCTGAGCAGTTAGATTATGGCTACGTTCCAGTTGTACTGGGGTACAACCACAGTAAAACACCAAATCAACTGTTAGCTGACCTCTATGAGAAAACAGGAGAATCACCTCTGCTTCCCAGCACACCAGCATTGCCGGTGAAAGCAGATGGGTCTAGACATTTAAGAAGTCCAGCGCAAGTACTGAGAAGCTTTCAAATCAAACTTGGCGATGGTAGTGAATCAATATTTCCTAATCGAAGTGATTTTGAAATAGTCAGCTATCGAGGTCAACGAATGACTGTTGCAGAGGCTAAACATCTGCATGAGCAGGAATTGGATAACAACCAGCAGATGAAGACCTTATTAAATCCTCGAAAACAGGCATTAGCAGAACAACAACAGAGATTAGCAGAGGAAAACCAGCATAAGCTGGGAAATCCACAATCAAATCAATTAATGCAAGGTATTGATTTAGCATCACCTGAACAACTCCAGCATTTAGCTGAGAAAGTAGGTTTTTTAGATGCGATCGCCGCTTTGCAACAACAGGTTTCAGATTTAACCGCAAAGCTGGAGGAACGTAGAGATGCCTAAAACTCGTATGTTCTCTTCTGATGAAGAACCAAAAGTTAAAGTCGAAATGACTTCTGTTTCTTATGACTTGCCAGATTATTTGTTCAATGCAATAGAACAACAAGTTTTAAATTCAGATGCTTGGTCAAATTACAAAATTCAGAAGATGCGTCGAGATGATTTCAGTGAAACTGATTTCATGCGCGCCTCATCAACAGCATTGAGGAAACAACAATTAATTGGTGAACAATTAACTAAAATTCTGCAAGAGTTAGTGGATGATGTTTCTTCTTTAAATCCAGCCAAACCGGCTGAACGTCTACACAGAAACGAATGGTATAGCTACCACGAAAACCACCACTACAATGTCATCATTAATGGTTTTGATGCAGATGGTAATGTTCAATCAAAACAGCCCAGCATAAGGGTTACGCGAACTTTTTTGAGAAAGTACATAGATTTTCCGGATAATTTAACATCCCAAACACCAATAAAACCCGGTGGTTTAAATTCGATTCATCAAGCTAGAACACACGTATTGCTGGACATCCCTATGGAATTGTGTTCTCAAATCAACGCGATCGCAAATGACTTCCAGCTTACTGGTAGTGATGTTTGTTCACAGGCGGTAGAGCGGCATTTTAAGAAGCAAGAGCTAACAAAAGAACCTGTACAGGTTNANANTNNTNNNANNNC